>PFKD01000289.1:22164-34096 GCA_002784125.1 Flexibacter sp. CG_4_10_14_3_um_filter_32_15 | reverse complement strand
ACTTAAAAATGTCACTCATGTTGATAAAGCAATTTCATTTCTTTCTTCGTGATTCTAAGTGCCTTAGTGTTAAAAAAAGAAATTAAATATAAAAAAATGAAAAACAAATTTATTTTAAGTATTGCCCTTTTGGTGGCATTCTTATTTACTCAATGTACGTCCGTTCCTTCAAGTTCTGTTGGAAAGTTAGACCGAAGCAAAGCACCAAAAGCTGGAGAAGCTCGCAAGGTAGAAATTGCAAAATCTCAATCCTTTACATTAGAAAATGGCTTACAAGTTTTTGTAGTCGAAAATCATAAACTTCCACAAGTTTCATATTCTTTAGCTGTTGATTATGATCCAATTATGGAAGGAAAACGTGTCGGAATGTTGAATATGTTTGGTTCGATGTTGCGTCGTGGCACAGAAACACGTACAAAAGAAAAATTAGATGAAGAAATTGATTTCATGGGAGCAAATCTAATTACGTATTCAAGAGGAATTTATGCTTCTTCATTAAAACGTCATTCTGATAATTTACTTTCTATTTTTTCTGATGTTCTTTATAATCCTTCTTTTTCTGATGAGGAATTGACAAAAGTTCGTAATGAATCTTTATCTAATCTTCAATCATTACCTTCTAGTCCAGAGCAGATTGCTGGTAATGTGGTGGCAAAAGTAAATTATGGAAATAACCACCCTTACGGAGAAGTAGAAACAGAAACGACTTTAAATGCTGTCAAAAATGAAGATTTAAAAGATTTTCATCAAACGTATTTCCGTCCTAATGTTGCTTATTTAGCTATTGTAGGAGATATTACAGTAGAAGAAGCCAAACAACAGGCTGAAAAGTATTTTGCTCAATGGGAGAAAAAAGAAGTTCCTACCACAAAATATGATGCTCCAAAAGCTGTCGAAAAACCACAAGTAGCTATTTCTAATCGTGCTGGCGCTGTTCAGACGGTTATCAATATTACTTATCCTGTTTATTATCCATTAGATAGTAAAGATTATGTAGCTGCAAGGCTCATGAACGGAATTTTGGGAAATAGTGGTTTTGGTGCAAGACTTATACAAAACCTTCGTGAAGACAAAGCCTATACCTATGGCGCATATTCTTCTTTACGACCTGACGAGCTTTCGTCTTCGTTTACCATGTCTGCTAGTGTCAGAAATGAAGTTACAGATAGTGCTGTTGTTCAATTTTTATATGAATTGAAACGCATAAAAGACGAACCTGTTTCTCAACAAGAATTAGACAGAGTAAAAGCAAGTGTAATTGGTGCTTTTGTTCGTTCATTAGAAAACCCTCAAACGGTGGCTAATTTTGCTATCAATATTGCTAGGTATGATTTGGAATCAGATTTTTATAGTAATTATATTCAAAAAATAAATGCTGTAACGGTTGAGGACATTCAAAATGCAGCTAAAAAATATATCAAGCCAGAAAACATAACCATTGTAGCCGTAGGCGACCAAAGTATTCTTATAGAAAAATTAGCTCCTTTTGGAAACATACAGGTTTATGATGCTTTTGGAGAAATGGCAGCGCAAGCCGACCAGCGCATTTTGATAGGAATGACTGCCGAAAAAGTAATCCAAAATTACTTGGATAAAATTGGAGGTAAAAAATGGAATGAAGTTACTTCAATGGAAAAAGCACAAACCATGAGTATTGCAGGAATGCAAATGGAACAAAAAATCTATGTTCAAAACCAGCAAAAAGTAGCTTTAGAAGTTTCTAAAATGGGAATGAAACAGATTTATAATGGAAAAAAAGCCTATTTAATAATGCAAGGAAATAAACAAGAACTTCCAGCAGAACAAACAAACAGCATAAAAGAACAAACTTTTATCAATCCGTATGCTCAATACGACAAGTCAAATGGTTATACAGTTGAGCTAGTAGGGGCGCAAGTAGTAGAGGACAAATCTGTATTTGAAATCAAAATTACTCATAAAGAGTACGGAGAGCGTTTACACTATTTTGACCCAAAAACAGGACTTTTGATCAAAGAAGTTTCGGCAGAAGGCGAAATGATGATAAAAGATTATCGTAAAGTAGGAGCTACAAATCTTTTAGTTCCTTACAAAATGGAAGGAAATTCTCCACAAGGAACGTATAAAATCGAAGTACAAAAAGTAGAATTAAACCCTACCATTGATGCTAAAGTATTTATGGTAGAATAATAAATTTTACAACGATTTACTTTTAAGTGAAGTTCTAAAAGAGTAACTCAAAACTACTTTTTTAGAACTTTTTTGTATTATTGTGTGTGTTCAGTACTCTTTGAGAGCTTAAAACATTTCGACGAACAGATTTCAAAGGGAACAATAATTGTGAATCTATTATATGAATATCTTTAGAAATATCATTTAATACTAATAAAAAACCTTTAAGATTTAAAGATTTTTATTAAAAAACCCTTTTTTAAACAAAAAATTCCTAATAAAATCCTATATTTACTCAAAAAAATAGAAATGTCTATTTGTATCCTACTAAATAAAAACCAGACACATTTAATCTGCTTTGTAGATAGATAGAAATTTGATTTTGATGATTTGGTACGCTCTATTTTCTTATTTTGTGGTGTTTTCTTATTTTTTTCTGTATTTTCAAGATACTATTCAATATGCTATTCAATAGAATCGTTAATTACAAAAATCCTAACTAAACAAATGCGATTCATTTTGTTTTGATATAGGTTTCATTACTTTTTTATTAGACCATTGGATTGACTATTCATGTCCTTCCTATTGTATCTAATTTTTATATTATTTTTTGCAATTCTATCTAAATGAATAGTTTGTACAACTGATTTTATAAATAAGTTAAAATATTAAATAAAATATAATTTGATTATATATTATGCGTAACATACAAGTTTTACTCTTTTCGCTTTTCATTTTTATTGGTCTTACTCTCCTTAGCCCTTCTTCGTATGCACAACTTCTCCAAGGTATTGTTACAGTAAACAATGGAGGCTCGATTAGTAATGATGCTGAAGGACGAGTTATTCTAAAAATCTTTGCCAAAGGGGCAAGTGAGATGCGTGTTAGTAATAATGCCAGTTTTATTGGCGCACGTTGGGAATCTTTTGAAGTCCAAAAAAATTGGCGTTTAGATGCTCGGGAAGATGGAATCAAGACGGTTTATGTACAGTTTAGAGATGCCTCAGGTTCGCTCGTTTCAGATCCGGCTGTTGCACAGGTCGAACTTGATCGTAGTCCTCCAACAAACCCTTCTATTAATATCAATTCAGGAGCAGAATATACCAATGCTAGAGATAGAAAAGTATATCTACAACTATATTGCGATGAGGCTTATGAAATGCAAATTAGTAATAGAAGTGATTTTCAAGATGCGCCTCGTTGGTATCCTTACAAAGAAACAATACAAGGTTGGCCACTCACAGGTGGAGAGGGGACTAAACACGTTTATGCTCGTTATAGAGATTATGCAGGAAATATATCCGAAACTGCTATTGATACCATAATTGTCGACCAAACTCCTCCAAAAGGTAAGTTTGAAATAAATAAAGGTGCAAAATTTACCACTTCTCGTAATGTAAAATTACAATTTAATGCTGAGGGGGCAAGTGATGTATCTATTTTGTCTTTAGGTACTTGGGTGCCTTACGAAAAAGAACTAGACTTTGAGTTGCCAGCCGAACAAGGTCCTCAAGTAGTGGCTGTAAAATTTAGAGATAAAATGGGTAATCAATCCAAACCTGCTTTTGCACGTATTATTTTAGACTTAGAAGCTCCTTCTATGCCTAGGATATTAGTGAATGGAGGCAATCGTTATACAAAAAGTCATAATGTAAATATTCGTCTTTCTGCTATTGGTGCTTCTGAAATGATGGTCAGTAATGACCCTAATTTGCGTGGTGCAGAGTGGAAACCGTATCGTTATTTGCTTCCTAGTTGGACATTTGACGTAACAGACGGAGAAAAAATAGTTTATGTAAAGTTTAGAGATGAAGCAGGAAATGAAACCGATATAAAATCGGACAAAATTATCCTTGACCAAGGACAACCAACAGGTGGAAAGATAAAAATAGTATCAAAAGAAGGAAAGCAAGGAATGACTAACAATAAAGAAGGATTAGTAAACCTCGAACTATCAGTAGAGGGAGATGATGCTCGTTATATGATGGTAAGTAATACAGAGAATTTCTTTGAAGGACGCTGGGAGATTTATCGCAATAAAGTAGAAGACTGGAAGCTTGCCATAGGAGATGGCGAAAAAGCTGTTTATGTAAAGTTTAGGGATAGAGCTGGTAATGTATCGCCTCCTGTTTCAGATAGAGTGGTTTTAGACCTTACACCTCCTATTGATACACGTATTGCTGTTGAGAAAAACTCAAAATATGTACAAAGCACTTCTGTAGCCGTGAACTTATATGCTCGTGGTGCAAGTGAAGTAATGTTAGGCAAATCTGAGCAATTTACAGGTGGAACATGGCAAAAATACCAAGAAGAAATAAAAGGTTGGGAATTGGAAGGTGAAGACGGAAAAAAAGTAGTCTATGCAAAATTCAAGGACGAAGCTGGAAATGAAACTCCACCTATGAGTACAGAAATTATCTTGGATAGAGTAGCACCTCAAGATCCACAAATCAGAATTAATAAAGGAGATAGCGTTACTAATAATCCAAATAAAGTAGTTCTTTTACAAGCAAAAGCTGATGGTACTGTTATGATGCAACTTGGAATGGATGCTTCTTTTAGTGGTAGCCGTTGGATTAATTATCAAGCTGGTAAAAATGTTCCTTTTACTCTACCAGGGGATGACGGAATGAAAGAAATTTTTGCTCGTTTTAGAGATGAAGCTGGAAATATTTCGGAAGTTGTTTCTCAAAAAATACTTCTTGACCGTACTCCTCCTATTGTGGGAGAAGTCAAAATCAATGAAGGAGACAACGGAACGAATATACAAACGGTAGATCTTGTTCTGAATGCACAAGGAGCAACGCACATGATGGTATCTAATCGTATTGACTTTCCTGATGCTAAATGGGAATCCTACACTACTTCAAAAAAGTTTACTCTAGTAGGTGAAGACGGAATTAAGTTTGTTTTTGTGCGTTATAGAGATGCTGTGGGTAATATTTCAGAAATTGCTTATGATAGAATTGGTCTTGACCGTACAGCTCCAACAGGAGGAGAAATTACGATCAATAAAGGGGCAAAATATACAACCAATATCAATAAATATGTAACCCTTCAACTTCGTGCAAAAGGAGCAAACGAAATGCGTATCGGAAAAAGTCAATCTATGGATAGTGCTTCTTGGCAGCCTTTCCGACCTATTATTATGAATCATATTTTAGCTGGTGAAGATGGTGAAAACAAAGTATGGGTACAGTTTGGAGATAAATCAGGTAATCAAACCGAGCCAATCAGTGCCAGTATTATTTTGGATAGACAAGCACCTTATGGAGAAGAGATTATTATTAATAGTAGTGAGCCATATACCAACAAACACCAAGTCAAATTGGATATAATGGCAGAAGAAGCTTCACACATGATGATTACAAACCTAAGAGGTTTTCCACCTCCTGCACGTTGGGAAGAATACAAAACATCTTCCGATTGGACACTCTCAGGTGCAGACGGATATAAGACCATTTACATAAAATTTAGAGATGAAGCTGGAAATCAATCTTTTGTAGCAAGTTCACAAATTTTATTAGACACTCAACCACCACAACCTGGAATTATAAGGATTGAAGGAGGACAAACTCGTGTCAAAGACAATCAAGTAACGCTGCTTTTTAATGCTCGTCAAGCCAATTATATAATGGTTTCTAATTCAGCTAAATTCGATGACGGAGCATATTGGCAAGAGTACACAGACAAATTAGAGTGGGTGCTGACAGGTGGAGAAGGTTATAAAAGAGTATATGCAAAATTCAAAGATACAAGCGAAAATGAAACAGGAATTATCTTTGCCGAAATAACAGTAGAAGGTTTTTAACACTAAAAACATCTATTATACAAACTAAAATGATAGGACATTTTCATAATTTTTTATGACAATGTCCTATTTTGATTTAAAATATCAGTAAGGAACTTTTAACTTACTTTTTTTGGTATATTTGTCTTACTAAAACACTAAGAAAATTTTAAAAGAAAAGATAAACCATGAAAAAACCTTCTGTACCACAGGGAATGCGTGATTTTTCACCTCAACAAATGCTCAAACGCCAATGGCTTTTTGATTCTATAAAAAAAGTATTTATAAAATATGGTTTCTTGCCTTTAGAAACACCTACTATGGAAAACCTAGATGCTTTGACAGGAAAATATGGCGATGAAGGCGACCAACTTCTTTTTAGAGTGCTTAATTCAGGCGATTTTTTGAAAGATGTACGCAAAAAAGACTCTCAGAAAAAAGTAGAAGAACTAGACTACAAAGAAATTACAACTAAACTAAGCAAACGAGGTCTGCGTTATGATTTGACTGTTCCTTTTGCTCGTTATGTGGTTCAGCATCAAAGCGAAATTACTTTTCCTTTCCGTAGATTTCAAATTCAGCCTGTTTGGCGTGCAGACCGTCCACAAAAAGGGCGTTATCGTGAATTTTATCAATGTGATGCCGATGTGGTAGGTTCAGATTCTTTGATTAATGAAGCCGAATTACTACAAATGGCTGATGAGGTTTTTGAAAAATTGAATCTAAAAGTTACCATCAAACTCAATAGTAGAAAAATTTTGCAAGGACTTTCAGAAGTAGTCGGTTTTCCAAAGAAAATGACTGACATTACTGTTGCTATTGATAAACTAGATAAAATTGGTTGGGAAGGAGTTTCTAAAGAACTCACAGAAAGAGAACTTTCAGAAGAAGCTATTTCTAAAATAAATGAGTTTGTAGAGTTTATGACTCACAAAAATACAAGTTTCAATCAAGAAAAATTAGATTATCTAAAATCGTTTTTTAGTGGAGATGCAGCAGGAGAAGCTGGAATAATAGAATTAGAACAAGTACAGCAATTTTTACAAGGAATTCCATTTATCAATAATTTAGAAATTGACCCAACTCTTGCACGAGGTTTGGGTTATTACACAGGCTGTATTTATGAAATAAAAGCAGACGAAGCCGAAATGGGAAGTATTGGTGGAGGTGGTCGCTACGATGACCTTACAGGAATTTTTGGTCTAAAAGGTTATTCAGGTGTAGGAATTTCATTTGGAATCGAACGAATTTATGATGTTTTGGAAGACTTGGATTTGTTCCCAAAAGATGTTTCAGAATCTACAAAAGTTATTTTCTTAGCCTTTGATGAATCTGCACGAATTTGGAGTTTGCCACTTGTCAGAAGACTTAGAGATAGAAATATCGCTACCGAAGTTTACACAGAAAACAAAAATATCAAAAAACAATTTGATTATGCCAATAAAAGAAATATTCCTTTTTGTGTAGTTATAGGCGAAAACGAAATGAAAACAGGGGAGTTAGCCGTCAAAAATATGATTGAAGGTTCGCAAGAAATGATGTCTATTGATGAACTGATTGAGAAGTTTGCAGTATAAAAATAATTATGATGTCGTTGGTAGAGGTCTCAAAAACGGCAGTAAACGAAAAAACAACCCTTCAAAAATATAGTTTTGAAGGGTTGTTTTTTGTGTGATTTCTTGCCACCTATAACTAATCACTTACCACTTTTTTATCGTACTCTCAAACGTCTTCCCAATCTCAAATTGGTACGTGTACTGATTCCGTTGAGCTTACAGATAGATGAAATAGTAACTCCATACTGACGACTAATTTTCCAAAGAGAATCTCCACTTTTTATTTTGTGATAAACTACTCTTCTTACGCTGTGCATTTCACTGGCATCATCTTCACCGTCGTCTTCGTGGGTGTGAGTGCTGTTTACTCGTGCGCCTAAATGTTTGAAATTGGCAGCCGTTAGTTCAAAATCTTTTAATTTGATTTCATTTTTTTCAAAATCAAAAATAATAGCTGGGTCTATTGAATTTCCTTCATAACGCATCTCAAAATGCAAGTGAGGCCCTGTACTACGTCCTGTACTTCCTCCTTTTCCAATGAGCTGACCTGCTTTTACATAATCTCCGACTTCTACATCGGTTGCGCTAAGGTGTCCATAAACGGTTTCAAGTCCGTTATTGTGCCGTATGACGATATGATTTCCGAATCCTCTACCGTATTTTTTTACTCTAATTATTCCATCAAAAACAGCATAAATAGGGTCGCCTGTATCCAAATCTAAATCTGTTCCGTGATGCCAACGATAACGACGATAACCAAAATTCGAGTTAATTCTATTACTTGCCATGGGTGGCGACCAATATTGTTGTTTTGCCGAATCATATAGAGGTATCTGCACAGTATCTTTAAATTTTGAAGCATCAATTCCATAAGGATTAACAGAATTCGAATCCCAAACTTTATAATACTGGCGCATCGTAATCCAAACACAATCAATCGCAATTTCTTCCGAAATCAAAACAATATTACTCATTCTTGCATTGTCATAATTGGTAGTGTCTTCTCTAAACAAACTTTTACGAGCATTCATACTAATAGAAAGCGTATCTAAAAAAAGTGAATATCCCCAAGTTCCACCAAGTGTACTGAGGCGAAGCATCGTCGTGTCAGAAAGGTTGAGAAGGGTAGCATTTGCAGGACGAAAATTTTCCTCCTCATAACTATCTCCACCAATAGACGGCGCAGTTGAATTGATTACATCTGTATTTTCTGCTGCTTTTGAAGTCATTCCTTTTAAAGAATCTGTCTTTATTTCTCCATTTTCAGATGCCGACATAAATAACGCAGAATCTATTGTATTCTTTGAAATACCGAAAGCATCTATCGAATCGTTCTTCGAAGTGGCAATATTCAGCTTTAGAGAATCTGTTTTTTGGTCTTTTGTAGCGTCTTCTTTAGTAGTTTCTTTTACTGCTGCTTTTTCAGTCTTTTCTTTATCTGTTTCTGTATTTGTAGGAAGAATTAATAAATTCGGAATCGTAATAGTTTTGAAATCGCTTTGGTTGTTATTTTTATCTTTTTGTGAGTTGTTTTGTGCTGTGGCGTTATTTTTTTGAGCTAAAAAAGTAAATAAAATAAAAAACAAACTAATGAATTTTATTGTTTTATGGTACTGTGAAGCACAATAAAGCAAGTTTTTTGAGTAATTATTCGTGTCCATGAGAAAATAATAGGGATGTAAGGCATAAAAATAGATAGAGTTTTCAAATAGAACAGTTATTTACTATTACTGTAAGGAAAATTCTATTTGAACAAACTTTATAAATAATAGAAAGAACCTGTTGTCCAATCCAAAATTTATGTTTATCTTATATGAGTAATTAAACCACTTATTTTGTTGATTAAATGTCATAAAATCAATGTCATAAAATCAATTAAATAAGTCCTTGAGAATATTTTTAGTGAGCAGATAGTAAAAATTAATGCTAAATTATAATAGATGTTTTGTCTAATTATAACTTTTATAAAGGCTATGCTAGAAACTAACTTTCTGCATAAAACTTTTTCAATGTTTTATTTTTATAAAGGGAACTAATTTTTGATTAGATTCTTTATAAATGGATGTGCAATTTACAACTATTTTATAAATACTACCAACTATTACTATTCGTTTATTTATAGTATTGTACTTATCTGTTAAGCAATAGGAGTAAACTAATTTTAATTCTGTAAATTTAGTTTTTTTAGCGTTTCGAATAAGTTAAGTTGAATAAACTTAGATTTTCTTTGAGCTATAAACAGGTAAAAGTATTCAATTTTGCTCAAAAATCTATATTTTTGTAAGTGTAGAAAATTGGTGTTTAATTAATGGAGAAACAAAAAGAAGCGAATGGAGAATAAAGAGAATAGTAAGGGCCGAAATAATTTCAAGTTTACAGCTACTGAAAATATAAGTGATTTAGTTTCAAAAAACTATGTCTATGCTGCCGTATTGCATTATTTTGGAATAGATTTTTATAATCATACCCATCAAACACTCGCTCAAACGTGTGCAGAAAAGGGAATTGATGCTGCTAGGTTGATAAAACAGTTGGAGGAAACGGTCAGTAAAAAACGAAATACGATTTCGTCCAAAAATCAAACTATTTCTCATTATCCTGTTCAGTTAGTGATTGATTATTTGAAGCATTCGCACCGTGTTTTTATGCGTCGTAGCTTGCCTTATATGTCAAAACTAGTTTGTGATTGTGATAGTAGCGATTTTGATACGAATTATAAATCTATTATAGACGACCTCAAAATTGCTTTTCCTTTGTTTGCAGAAGATTTTATTCATCATATTTTTGAAGAAGAAGATTCGCTCTTCGATTATATTACCCTTTTAGATAATGCCTTTTATGAAAAAATACCGATGACAAAAGTATTTTATCCGATGCAAGAACATTCAATTTCAAGATTTTTACGTCAGCACCAGCAAGACGATGACGAAATGAAAGGAATTAGAGAACTTACCAATAATTATAAAATTACAACAAAAACACCTCTTTTGATAAAGGTTTTATATTCAGAATTAAAGGATTTTGAAGAAGAATTGAAAATACATGCAGATATAGAAAATAGAATTTTACTGCCAAAAGCTCTGAAATTAGAACTAAAATTAAAACAAAATATTACAGAAAAGAGTAAGTTTAATTAAAAAAGAAACTAGGAAGTAGATATTGGGAACTGGAGAATAAAAAATAATTATAAGATATACGTTCCTAATCACTAAATATTCCTAAAACAGTCATTTTTTACAATCCTTTAGAGAATTTTTACGTAAGTTGTTATAGTAAGCAAAACTAAATTTTAAGAAAAAAATAGGCTAATAAAGTCAAATATACCTGTCATAATTAAATGGGAAATCTAATATTACCACCTTCACTTACTCGTGAACTTCCGTATGCCGTTACTGCACAACTTGCCGAACTGCCACAGGAAGCACAGCGAGAATTTTTTGAAGAATACAACCGAAATGCACGTACTACTTCTATTGGATATATTTTGCATTTACTTGTCTTTGGAACACATTATGCCTACCTTAATCAATGGCTTTTACAGTTTTTATATTGGTTTACTATAGGTGGTTTTGGTTTTTGGACTTTTATAGATTTATTCCGAATTCCTTCTATGATAGAAGCGCACAATAATAAAGTAGCTGACCAAACGCTACGTCGTGTGCTTGTAAAGTACCGTTATGGACTCAAAAATCCGACTACGGCAGATTCTTCTTCACTTTACTCTTCTGCAAAAGGCTCACGATTTATGCTCCGAACGCCTTATGATTTACAGAAAAAAGGGCAAGAAAAGACAAGTGATATAAATTTAGAAAAACGTGGAATTTCAAAAATGCGTCCGATTGCACCTCGTATTTTAGAAACACCCGATGCTGACCCAATGCGATTGAGTATCATAAATATTAAAGCTGGATATTTAGTAGATTTTGATTTGACAACATGGGAAACCGTACAGGAATGGCAATACGATTGGGATAATGGAAATAGTGGCAAAGAATTTCGTTTAGTCAATGAAAAAGAAACTTTGCATTTGTATATGCGAAATGAAGGCACTCAATTACATACTATTTTGGGACGAAAAGTAAATATTCATTCTATTGATAGAGAATTAGAAGACGAAATTCATACAAATTCCCGTCCTCCGTCAGTTCTTAATTATCAAGAAATAGATTATTTTAGAGAAAATACAAAAACAGGTTGGAGGCACGAACTGACAGCCAAAACAAGTGCAAACAAACTCACTATTTGGGAATATTTTGATGAAACAATGACGTTTTTTATGCGTATCGAACAAATAGAAGGACAAACTTATAAAGCAACTGTAGGCGAAGTAATCTCTCCTTTTGAGTTTTCGAATGTTTTGCCAAAGGAATAAGAGTTTTAAACTTTGACAGTCCTTTCAGAAGGCTGTCAATAGTTAAAATAACAACTATTGTCA
>PFKD01000289.1:0-22133 GCA_002784125.1 Flexibacter sp. CG_4_10_14_3_um_filter_32_15 | reverse complement strand
TTGTCGTTTTTTCAATTAGTTGTATGCTACCTAATCCATAAACAGGGTTTTAACCCTGTTTTTATTTTCTTTTGTGCGACAATTTGTTATGCACCCATCACAAAGGTTAGGCATTCTAAGCTATCATTTTTTGATTTAAAATTAAAAATGGAACAAAAAAGCGAAAACACCACTCTTTTATCAAAAAAACTAAAATTTTTTCTAAAAATTTGAAAAAAAATTTCCTACTGCATTTAGTTTAATTAACAATTTATTCACAATAAAATATCCTTTGTTAATAAATTATTATTTTGCGATAAATGGATTTTGCAAAATAGTTTTTTTTGTTGAAAATAGATTTGTTAGTAACTGATTATCAATGAAATAGCGATTTTTTCAATTATTATTATATTTTTGTGAATGAAGAGTTACTAAACTGGTTCGTGCAAATAAAATTCTATTAAAAAACAGACTTCAAAATTATATTTGGTTTGATAGAATAAATACTACAAACTACCTTATTTAATTCTTTTTGAAGTTATTTGTATAGACAACTATATAATATTAAACCATAAGGTTTTAAAAACCTTATAGGTTTGGAGAAGCAAAAATAAAACTTAATCTTTCTAATAAACACACACCTAAACAATACTCAAACACACACTTTTTTCCTCTTTAATTATGGTACAAACACTCACACCTCCGACAACTGATTCTGTAATGGAAATCATGCAAAAAATGGGACACGAAAATCTCGTTTTTTGTCAAGACAAACACTCTGGTCTTCGTGCTATCATTGGCATTCACTCTACCGTTTTAGGTCCTGCCTTGGGTGGAACTAGAATGTGGAATTATGCCAGCAGCACAGAAGCTGTAACTGATGCTTTACGTCTTTCTCGTGGCATGTCATACAAAAATTCTATCGCTGGACTGAATCTAGGTGGTGGAAAAGCCGTTATTATTGGCGATGCACGTACTCAAAAAAATGAAGCTCTCTTGCGTCGTTTTGGTAAATTTGTAGAAAGCCTCAACGGAAAATATATCACAGCCGAAGACGTAGGAATGACAACAGTTGATATGAGTTATATCGCTATGGAAACCAAACATGTAACTGGTTTAGACGAAAATCTTGGTGGTTCGGGCGATCCTTCTCCATTTACGGCTCTCGGAACGTATATGGGAATGAAAGCAGCAGCCAAAAAACTATACGGAAGTGATAGCTTAGAAGGTAAAAAAGTTTCTATTCAAGGTGCTGGACACGTAGGTGAATATATCATCGAACATTTATCAAAAGAAGGTGCAAAAATCTATGTTACAGATGTGTATGAAGACCGTTTGATAGATATTGCAAAGAAATATAAAGTAGAAATTGTAGGTTTAGAAGAAATTTATGATTTAAATGTTGATATTTATTCTCCTTGTGCATTAGGAGCAACTGTAAATGACGAAACATTGAGCCGTTTGAAATGTCAAATTATTGCAGGTTGTGCCAATAATCAGCTTAAAGACGAAACCATTCATGGAAATGCGTGTCTTGAGCGTGGGATTATTTATGTTCCAGACTTTTTGATTAATTCAGGTGGCGTAATCAATGTCTATTCAGAATTTGCTTCACTTCCTCGTGAGTGGGTAGTTCAGAAAACAGAACGTTTGTATGATATGTGTTTGGAAGTAATTACTACTTCTGTTTCTGAAAGCAAAAATGCTCAAGATGTAGCCATTCAGATTGCTCAAGAAAGAATTGATGCGATTGCAAATATCAAAACTAGAAGATAATTTTTTGTAATGTTGCCGTCGGTGGGGACACCGACAACGGTAGAATATAAACTTTACCATTGCTCGTGTCCTCACGAGCGATTGACAAACAAAAAAAATATAAAAAAGCGTATTGTATTTTGGTACAATACGCTTTTTTGTGTGTAAATTTGAATCTTGTAGGTTACGCAGGTAGAGCTTAACTTTAGTGTGCGAAAATGTACCACATACTTTAGTGTGTGGGAAAAAACAATAAAACATTCTATTAAAAAATATGGCAACAGAAAAATATATTTGTGAATCTTGTGGGAGCAATGAATTTGTAACCAAACCCAATCATTTTGATTTATTTTCAGCAGAAGATGGAAAACTTATTTTTCAAGAATCCATGTTGGTAGAAGATGATAGTCCGACAGAACTTTTTTGTTTTGAATGCGACGAAAAATTAGAATTTGATGAAGATGATTTGGAGTTTTAATTTTTCTTTACAGATTGAAAAAGAGAGAATAGAAATTAGATAAATTCTGATTCTATTCTCTTTTGATTTTTTTGTAAATTGTTCTTTTATACTTCCATAAATTCTATCTTATGAATAATCCATTTTATCAATCTATTCGCCAAATTATTCTTGAATCAAGACAAAAAATAGCACAAACAATCAATTTTGCTATGGTAGAAACGTATTGGTTAGTAGGAAAACATATCGTAGAAGAAGAACAAAACGGAAAACATCGTGCAGAATATGGAAAAGAACAAATAAAAGAACTAGCTGAAAAACTAACTCAAGAGTTCGGAAGTGGCTTTGATAGAAGTAATTTATTGAGAATGAAGAATTTTCATTTGCTTTTTCCAATTCGTGACACACTGTGTCACGAATTGAGTTGGTCGCATTATCGTAATTTATTGCGTTTAAAAAATCCAAAAGCAAGAGAGTTTTATATAGAAGAAACAGTTACAAATGGTTGGAGTGTAAGAGTTTTGAATCGTCAAATTAATTCATTGTATTATGAAAGATTACTTTCTTCATCGGATAGAAAAGAAGTAATAAACGAGATGCGAGAAAAAACAAAAGAACTTGCACCAGAAGATTTTTTAAAAGATCCGTATATTTTGGAGTTTGTTCAACTCAAAGACAACAAAAAATATTTAGAATCTGAATTGGAGGAAACGCTTATCGATAAACTCAATGAATTTTTATTAGAATTAGGAAAAGGATTTGCTTTTGTAGCTCGTCAGAAAAGAATTAGTACAGAAACAAAGCATTTTTATGTGGACTTAGTTTTTTATAATTATTTGCTAAAATGTTTCGTTTTGATAGATTTGAAAGTTGCAGAACTTTCTCATCAAGATATTGGACAAATGGATATGTATGTTCGTTTGTATGAAGACAAGTACAAATCAGAAGACGATAATCCAACTATTGGATTAATTTTGTGTACAGACAAAGACCAAACGATTGTAAAATATTCTGTTCTGAATGAAAATAAACAGCTTTTCGCTTCAAAATACATGCTTTATCTCCCTACCGAAGAAGAGCTAAAAGCAGAACTAGAACGAGAAAAATTATTTATTGAGAATAGAAAGAAACGTAATTACTAAGAAATGGATATTATAGAAAAATATTACTCCCAAGATTTTTTGGCGTTTTAACAGAACAAAAAAATATCACAAAAATAAAAAGGTAAATCTGAAAATATCAAATTTACCTTTTTATTGTGTAATAATCTAAAAATTCATTTTTCTTAAATACTATGTTGGGTTTCTATTTTGGACGCTTTCCATGCATCCATTCCTCCCTCTAGTTCAATGATACGTTCAAAGCCCATTTCTTTTGCTTTTTCTACTGCTTTTGCACTACGTGCGCCTGACTTGCAATAGATAAAAAGAGGCTTGTCTTTTTCTAATTTAGCTAATTCTGCCTCAAAGGAATCTCCATTAAAATCAATATTTTTTGATTTTGGAATACTTGCTTGTGCAAACTCTTCAGGCGTTCTGACATCTACTATATTGTAAATCCTTAATTGAATCATCTTTTCATTGAACTGAAAAGTATCAAATTTTTCTACTTTTTGTTTTGAAGTAGTAATTGTAGTTTGTTCTGCAACTTCAGTATTTGTGGTAGCCTCAGTATCTGTTTTCTTAGTTTCATTACAAGAAGTAAAAGAAATAAGTAAACCGAAAAGAGCAAGAATAAAAATTGATTTTTGCATTATTTTTTTAATCTTAATTAGTGATGAGTTTTTTTATAAAAATAACAGTCTTTCTTTTATAATCGAAAGACTGTTCCAAGAGATTATCAAAGTTATAAAATTCATTTTACATAAAATACTAAAACAAACTTAATTTTTTAGACATTTACGTGCCTTTCAGCATGATACGAAGAGCGAACCAATGCACCCGATTCTACATATTTCAGACCACGTTTTAAGCCTTCTTCTCTATAAAAATCAAATACTTCTGGGTGTACATATTCTGTAACAGCAAGGTGCATTCTTGTAGGCTGCATATATTGTCCGATAGTGAGAATATCACAACCATTGTTTACAAGATCGTCCATCGTTTTCAAGACTTCTTCGTTTGTTTCTCCCAAACCTACCATAATTCCAGTTTTGGTACGTTTTCCATATTCTTTTGTACGCTTGATTTGTTCCAAACTACGTGCATAACGAGCCTGTGGAC
Source organism: Flexibacter sp. CG_4_10_14_3_um_filter_32_15 (assembly GCA_002784125.1). Lineage (GTDB taxonomy): Bacteria > Bacteroidota > Bacteroidia > Cytophagales > Bernardetiaceae > Bernardetia. The sequence continues at coordinate 17,720 of PFKD01000289.1, read as the reverse complement.
GTACACGTTTATACAATCTTTCTATGGTTTCCATGTTATGAGAAACTACTTCTTGTCCTGCCGAAATCATAACTTCTAAGGCTTCCCAGTTTGCTTTTGTATCAGGAATAAGCGTTTCGATGGTGGTCGATGGCGAAAGTTCTTTTGTAAGTTTTACGGTATTGTGCCAAATTTCTGCACCTCTGTCTTTGAGTTCATCACGATTTACAGATGTAATAACAGCGTGTTTTACTTTCATAAGACTAATCGCTTCAGCTACTCTTCTTGGCTCGTCGGTATCATATTCGGGTGGTCTTCCTGTCTGAACAGCACAAAAAGAACAACCACGAGTACAGACATTTCCCAAAATCATAAAAGTTGCTGTACCTGCGCCCCAACATTCGCCCATATTCGGACAATTTCCACTTTGGCAAATGGTATGTAATTTATGTTTACTTACAAGTTCATTTACTTGTTTGTAATTTTCTCCAACAGGCAAACGGACACGCAACCAATCAGGTTTTTTGCCATTTAATTGTTCTGGAGTTTTGTTTTTATCGTTTATATTTATAACTGGTAATTCTATCATATAAGTAGAAGACAGTTTCCAACTGTCTTGATTTAATTTTTAATTTTCTTAAACTAGACACCTCACTACAAACACTTAGAAAACATTTGTTGATGTATTTTTACAAATATACAAATTTTTAAGCCTTTATATATTGATAATCGATGGTCTTACTGAGTGTTTCGCCTTCGTAATGACGTTCTCTTATCAATTTGGAATCTTTAAAAATAGATACTTTTTTAGTAAAAGAAGTGTTTAGAGAATTTGTTTTTATTTCAGATTTGGCGTAAGGACTAACAAAATTTTGATTTATTATTTGCCATAATGCTCCGTTTTGATAAATATATTCTAAACTAGAATAAGAAAGCATATTTTCGCCTTCTCTAACTTCAGTTCTGACAAAAGTAGGTGCATTCGTTTTTTCTTGATAGGAATAAAAAACTACAGTTTGAGCATTTGTTTCATAGTTGGTATAATGCGTTTTTTGTAGTAGAACTTGATTATCTACTCCTTTTGAGTAGGTATAAACTTTGTCTTCTAATGGTTTTTTATCGTCTATAAAAATGACTTCTTTGGTTCGCTGATGCGTGGTTTTATCAAAATAGGTAATATATTTTTTATGAACAGGGTTTTGTATTTTTTTATTTCCACTAAAAATAAAATCCAAAGTAGGTGTTATTTTGCCATCTTTTGTTTGCTCATAAAAATTAACCACTTCTTTACCAAAAATACTATCAAAGGCTGTATAAGAATACAAAACTCGTCTTACAAGTTCTTTATTATGATAAATTTTTTCTTCTGTAACTTTTCCTCTTTCATCTTTGTAAGAAATTCGTTTTTGCTCTCCCCAAACTGGATGTATGATTGTCATTGTAGGCTCAGTTCCATACGTATAATTTACTTTTACGATTCCTTCTGTTGTATAAACATCAAGTCTTTTTAGGCGAGCAAGCGTATCATAAATATAATTTGTTTTGAGGTCTTGCAAAGGCTCTTCGACACTCATCAGTCTTCCTTGATTATCGTAATTATGAACACTATGTTTTTGGGAGGCTTTGTCAGCCATTGTGGTTTGCCAAGCAACGATTTGATTTTGAGCAAACGTTTTAGTAGTCAAAAATAGACTACTGCTCATTAAAATTGTAGCAAAAAAGAAGTTAAATGTACGCATAAGTTGATAATATTAAATTTGGCTTTTTTAGTTCAATATGAGTGACATTTTTCAAATTCTGTATATGAGCTTATTTTTGACAAAATAATAGTTTGTTTTTTCCATAAAGTAGGGTTTGCAAACCCTACTTTATGGAAAAAAGACGATTGCACAGAATAAAATTTGGTAACTATTTGTCTTTTTTAAAATGTCACTCATGTTGTTAGTTGTTTCTACTTAAACGTGTGAAGAGGGTATTTTGATATGATTTTTTTTAGAAGTTCTGAGTTTCTGAGAATTATTTCTTTATAACTCTATCAAAAAAGCCATTGTATCCACGCCATCAGCATAATCCCATACTTTTGGTTGTTGTGCTTGTCCAAAGTCAATACTATTTTCAAACCAGCCATTTGCAGAAGCTACTATTTGTATTTGTTTTTCTTTTTCTTTGATAGTTTGTTTTACTTCTTCTATATCTTGATAAATTTCATAGTACAAAACCCCAGTAGGTGAAGAAATAGAAGTATCTTTTGTAAGTAAAATATTGAAAGCATCAAAATGATGAATCTGTTCCATCAAATAAATAGCTTTATAATAATCGTAATTATTAGCATATTTATTGTGATTTTTCATAGAATTCCATTGCAAATAAACAGTATCTAAAAATTTTCCAAAGTCATATCCTTCAGGAACATAAAGTTTTGAAACATTGCGACACCCCAAACCAAAATACTGAAAAATATCTATTGATAATCTTTCTAATTCTTCCCCAGTTTCATCTCCTTTAATTACTGCAACTGACGAGCGATTTTTACGGATAATACTTGGATATTTCCCCAAATAATATTCAAAATAACGTGCTGTATTATTACTTCCTGTGGCAATATAAGCATCAGCACCTTTTAGATTTGGACGAACAGAGATATATTCTTTAAATTCTGGTTCTACTTCAAAAGCCCATTCTATTAGTTTTTCTATAAGAACAGTATCTTTTTGGCTGGGCTTTATCCATACTTTGTGTCCACTCAAAAGCACAGTAAGCATATCGTGAAAACCTACATAAGGAATATTTCCTGCTGGTATCAGTCCTACATTTTTGGTAGGAGTATCTGTTCCTATTTTATCTAATTTATCTGTATCATAGTTTTTGAGCCAGTTCTCCAAACTTTCTTCTGTGAGCATGCTACAAATAGAAGCGAGAGCAAACTCTGTATTTTCAGGAGTAAACCAATTATTATGAATATATGCTTGATGAAAAATAGGTTGTTTTTCTTCTTTTGAAAGAGAATCTATAAAATTACCTAGAGCAATTAAAGCAGCTTTGCGATGAGAAAATGTCATTACTAAAACAAAAAAATAGGTTGTGTGAATTTAGAATAGATTGCAAAGATAGAAAAATTATGGAGCATGATATGGATAGAATTTTGATAATCTTATTTTTGGTAAAACAAAAAAATCCTATCTGAATCATTCAGACAGGATTTTTTAAGTTCTTATTGTTTATATCAAATTTGGTACGATATAAATGATTAGATTATAGAGAAAAACCTAAACCTACCATAAGAGCAACATCGCTAATGCTTGAAGTATTAGTCAATGGAGATACAGAGTTTACACTACTTCCACGTGTATTAACAGCTTTAGACAAACCGTGACGGTAACGAGCATCTACTAACAAAGTAGCAAATTTCACATCAAACTGTAATCCTGTACCTACTACAACACCAAAATCGTGAGGTTTGAAATCATTCGTTACCTCATAAGTTTGGTCAAAGTTGTAACCAAAAGCAGAACCCGTTTGACGGCCATATACGTAAGCGTTATAGTTGTAAGATGGTCCTATGTAAAGACGTGGGTGATATACAGAAAGAACTGGAATACGTACATTTACCAAAGCATTTGCTTGAAAGTTGTTTGTACGGTATGTAGTTTGTGTATTTGAGTATGTAGTAAAGGCATTCTGAACCCAGCCTAACTCCAATTCTGCACCTACCCATTTTGTAAAGTTATAACGACCAAACACGTGGATTTGAGGAGCAAACTCCTTCCCATTTCCTCTTTGCTGGGAAAAATAATCTGTAGCCCCATTGCGCATGTCAGCAAGGTTAAAGCCAGACTTAAAGCCGACCATAAGTTTAGATTCAGTTTCGCCAGCTCCGTCTTGAGCGAAGGCAGCACCTGAAGTTAATACAACTGCACATACTGCAGTAGCGATAGCACGGATTGAACGTTTCAAAGAGAATTCAATGTTAAAGGGTACTTTCATAATTTAAAAGGTTGTTGTTGTAAGATAACGGATTTTGTTCGAAAAAAGTAAATTTTCTCCAAAATAGAAAACTTTGCTGCAAAGGAAAGCATTTTTTTTCAATTTCTTGCAAATTTTATTCACTTATTTTAATGAATACAGCTATTAAATTCTATTTTGGTTGTATATCTAGTCTAAAACAAGCTATTTTGTAGCTTAATAGGCGAGAAATACAATAGATTAGTAAGTTAATTTACATAAAAAAATAAAGTAATGAAAATTTGATTGAATAAAAAATGTTTATTCTTTACAATTTGGTTTACTCTTAAAAAGATTTTTCAAGAAAACTTCATCAAAACACGAATAGCCTATTTTCAACTTTAGTATTTTTTAGTTCGATGTTATTCAGAGTTATTCAGAGTTATTCAGAGTTATTCAGAGTTATTCAGAGTTATTCAGAATGATTTTCCCAAAACATTTTATTTCTTTTAGAATTTTCTATTAGAAATTGTCCAAAAAATAAATTTGAACCCAAAAATACTAAAAATTATAGACAAAACTAATTCTATTCTATTAGTAAGTTCTATTTTTGAGAAAATTTCCTAAAAATAGTGTGTTTCAAATTTTATTTGGTTTGGTATTAGGTTTAAGGTAGTTTTATAGAATCAAAAGTTGGCATTTAATTAAAAGTAAAAATGCTTGATTCTTATACGTATATACTATCTTTCTAGTTGCTTTGTTTAATAAATTTTCACTTCAACGGTTCAATTCATTTCTATTAGATAGGCTGTTTTCCAATCAACCTTTGTATATTTGCAATCCATTTTGAAGTATTTTATTCCATTTATTAGTTGAGTTTTTCTACGATATTTATTTTGTAGGCTCTTTTATTTTTATCCTTTTTATTCTTGTGAAACAAAACGATTCATCAAATTACGATTTATTTATAAAAGCTGGTCAGACAGAAGGCAATTATTGGAAAGACCTTTGGCGTTATAGAGATCTTTTTTATATCCTTACATGGCGAGATTTGAAGGTTCGTTACAAACAAACCGTTTTGGGAGTTGCTTGGGCTGTTGTTCGTCCACTTCTTACGATGATTATTTTTACGGTTGTCTTTAGTGGTGTTGCAGGACTTCCTTCAGAGGGAAATGCTCCTTATGCTGTTATGGTTTATGTAGGGCTTTTACCTTGGCAATTTTTTGCTAATGCTCTAGCTGAAAGTAGTAATAGTTTGGTTAGTAGTGCCAATCTTATCTCCAAAGTTTATTTTCCTCGTTTGATTATTCCAACAGCTTCTATTATTACGGCTTGTGTAGATTTTCTAATCTCTTTTGTTCTTTTGCTTCTCCTAATGGTTGTCTATCAATATGTTCCTAGTTGGAAAATAGTTTTTTTACCTTTCTTTTTGCTTGTTGCATTTTTAGCAGCATTTGGTGTTGGGCTTTTACTAACAGCAATGAATGTAAAATATAGAGATTTTAGATACATTATTCCTTTTATTATACAGTTTGGTGTTTATATTTCTCCTGTTGGTTTTAGTAGTAATATAGTGTATAAAAAACTGGGAGAAAAAATGATAGCCATGGATATGGCTTGGCTGACCGATTATCTAGTCGCCCTTTATGCTGTCAACCCAATGGTAGGCGTTATTGATGGTTTCCGTTGGTCTATTATCGGCAATGCAGAAATGAACTGGAGCATGTTTGGCGTTTCTATTTGTATGTGTTTACTTATTTTAGCTTATGCCATCTACTATTTCCGTAAAATGGAAAAAACATTTGCAGATGTTATTTAAGGAATGGTAAATTATTAATTATGAACGGTGAATAAACACAAGCAACTGATTACCAAACACTTACAAACCAAAAAGTAGTAATTTATTTAATTCTTATTCCTAGTTGAAGATTAGATTTAGAAAATATATACTTGTCAGAACACCTTCAAAGTGACAGACAATTTGCTTTTTGACTGTGCAAACACTTGAAAGTGTCTGAGAGGTTTAGCACAACTTTCTAAAACCATTTTTTGGTAATTATAAAGTAAAAAAATCAGTTTTTCCAATACTCTAAAATAAAAAAATTGTATTTTATATAAAAAAAACAAAATGACTCAAAGTAAAAGTATTATTCGTGTAGAGAGTTTAGGCAAAAAATATAGTATAGGAAATAATCAACAAGAGCGTTATCAATCTTTACGTGATGTAATTGCCTCCAAAGTTAAATCCGTTTTTTCCAAACAAGAGGAAAATAATGATTTTGAAGATTTTTGGGCATTAAAAGATGTAAATTTTGATATACAACAAGGCGATAGAGTAGGGATTATTGGTCGGAATGGAGCAGGAAAATCTACTCTTTTGAAAGTATTAAGCCGTATTACTGAACCTACAACAGGAAGTATTGCCATAAAAGGGCGTGTAGCAAGCCTTTTGGAAGTCGGAACTGGTTTCCATCCCGAACTAACTGGCAGAGAAAATATTTTTCTCAATGGTGCTATTTTGGGAATGGGACGAAAGGAAATCAAAGCGAAATTTGATGAAATTGTTGATTTTTCTGAAATAGAACAATTTTTAGATACGCCTGTAAAACGTTATTCTTCAGGTATGTATGTTCGTTTGGCTTTTGCTGTAGCAGCTCATTTAGAACCCGAAATTTTGATTGTAGATGAGGTATTAGCAGTAGGAGATAGTAAATTCCAAAAAAAATGTTTGGGTAAAATGGGAGAAGTGTCTAGTCAAGGCAGAACTATTTTATTTGTAAGCCATAACACTACTTTTGTTAGAAGCCTTTGTAATAAAGGAATTTGGCTAGATAAAGGGCAGGTTAAACAAACAGGCTCAACAGCAGAAGTAATTAATAGCTATTTATCTTCTATGCACGACCAAGTTTTTGATGAAAATAGTGAATTACATAATAATTTGAATAGAAGAGGGAATGGAGATGCACGATTTAGTAAAATTGTTATTACTGATACAAAAGATATAGAATTACCTGCTTTTTTGAGTGGAGATGATATTAAATTTAATTTTGAAATAAAAATAAATAAAAACTTATCTGCTCTCTCTATTTCTATTATGTTCAAATCTACGACAGGAGAGATAGTAACGAATACAGAAATGAAAGATATTTCTCATTTTCTGCGTCCTAATCAAAAAGATTATACTGTTGCTCTTTCTATTGTATTGGAAAAAACACCTTTTCGTACAGGAGAATACGAAATGTATTTTTGGTTAGGGCAGTCTGTTGAAACTTATTTTGATGTAGTAGATAGTGTACTTCCTCCTCTTCAAATATCTACTGATAAAGATGAAGACGAACTGGCATATAACCCTGCTGCTCCGTATGGATTTTTTGATATAAATACACATATTATTACTGCGAAATAAAACCCTAAATTATTTATTTTTAATTACAATATGAGTGAAATCTACAGAAATTGAAATAGGTTTTTCTAGCGACAGCGTTGCGTTACCGTTAGCTTCGCTGACCTTCGGTTGTGGAAAGTTTACAAGTAAGTAATTTAAAAAGCTACAGAGTAGCATAACTTTGCATTTAATTGTCAAATAATACAGTTTCGCTACTCTGTAGCTATAAAAAAAGTCATTTTTACCTATTACAAAGGTTACGTTGCTCTGCAACTAATGAAACAAAAATGAAAAGTGTTACTCATATTGTAATGAAAAACTTATTGACAATCAGCAATTTGCATTCGTAATTTTTTCTTTAATAAAATGAATTATACACTTTCTCATCTTGACCAACTTGAAGCAGAAGCTATTTATATACTGCGTGAAACAGTCGCACAATTTGAAAATATAGCACTTCTTTTTTCGGGTGGAAAAGACTCTATTACTCTTCTTCATTTGGCTCGTAAGGCATTTTACCCAGCTCAAATTCCATTTCCATTATTACACATTGATACAGGACATAATTTCGAAGAAGCCATTGAATTTAGAGATTATTTAGTAGAAAAAACAAATACAGAATTGATTGTTCGTTATGTTCAAGATTCAATTAATCAAGGAAAAGCACAAGAAGAAACAGGCTATAATGCAAGCAGAAACAAATTACAAAGTATTACCCTTTTAGATGCCATTGAAGAACTAAAACTTGATGCTTGTTTTGGAGGAGGAAGAAGAGATGAAGAAAAAGCACGAGCAAAAGAGCGTTTTTTTTCGCATAGAGATAGTTTTGGCGAATGGAATCCAAAAAATCAGCGTCCAGAACTATGGAATCTTTTTAATGGAAAAAAACAATATGATGAGAATTTTAGAATATTTCCTCTCTCAAATTGGACAGAATTAGACGTTTGGCAGTATGTAGAACGTGAAAAATTAGAACTTCCTTCGCTTTATTTTACGCATCAAAGAGAGTGTTTTGTTAGAGATGGTGTAATTATGGGAGTTACCGATTTTATGCAACTCAAACCCGAAGAAGAAAAAAAAATAATGCAAGTGCGCTTCCGAACTCTTGGTGATGCAACCTGTACAGGAGCAATAGAATCCCCAGCTTCTAGTGTTGCTGAAATTGTAAATGAAGTGGCAGCCATGCGCCTAACTGAAAGGGCAGGAAGGGCAGATGATTTGCGCTCCGAAGCTGCTATGGAAGATCGTAAAAAAGAAGGGTATTTTTAACAGATAGCTTTATCAGAATTACCTATATATTTTTTTGTTAAACACAGAGTTAAAGAGAACACAGAGAATGAAAATACGTTTTGAAATACTATTTCTTAGGTATATTTCAGCCTTACACGCACAACCTATTCTTTAAAACAACTTCCATAAGAAAAACCAATTTCAATAAAAATGAAATTGGTTTTCGTATTTATGTAGCTCACTCTTCAGAGTGAGAAAAATATATACACCTTTAAGATGTGACTGTCATTCCCCACCCTTTTATTCAAAATTTTGGTATTATTTAATAATTGTATCAATACAACATTAAATAGCAATATTTAAAGTTAGTGGCTATTTAGCTGCGTAGCTGTGCAATATTTGTAGTCATACAGTTTTAATTTTATTTCATAGAGCTGCGTAGCTGCATAATATTGCTATTTTTATCTATGTCTTAAATTACGATATTACGCAGCTACACAGCTAAAATACAATTCATTATCAATGATATAATAATTTATTTAAATACGGCTTTTTTTTAATTTAGGGTGGGGAATGAAAGATGTGATAAAACACAAATTTAGTTTCTTAAAAGAGCTGCAATTTCTTTTTGTCCACCCATTACTTTTTCGGCATCATCTACAACGACTTCTCCTCCGTTTTTGAGTGTATAAAAAGCAGCTTCATTATACAGACATTCACTACCTTGATTGGTTCTGACTTTATAATTTTCTTTGTCAAACTGTCCCCAACGGTGTCCTTTTCCTACAAAAAGTGTATCTATACGACCTTCATAGGCAGCTTCTACTACATCAGCAATTTCTGAAACAGTTGGTTTTGCTTTAGAATTATATTGTTGCATTTTCTTATTTCGGTCTTCTGAAAAACGAAGTGAAATAGTAGGATTTACAGCCTCAAAAATTTCTTTTTCTGAATGATTATCAAAGTTTTTGGTAAACTGATGAGCAATCAAGTTTGGATATGTATTGGCATCTTCATAAATGGCGTGCATACGTTCGTCGCCTACCAAAACCAAAGGAACATAACTTCCACCTGTATTAATAGCTGGTCGAATGCCCTCATCTATTTTTCTAAAAAACTCAAGAACAAATTCTCTTTCTCTGTTTTCTATCGGTGCGTTGGCGTGTGTTGCATTTCCTGTATAAGGACGACCTTGCACTTCTTTTTCTACTTCATAAAATTTGGTAACTTCTTCAATATCTTGTGGTATATCACAAGCAATAGGCGAAATTCCACCATCAGCAACCATAAAAATAGCAGGTTTGTGTTGAGAAAGACGTAAAATATAATACATTTTATCAGTATCTTCCATATCTTTGATAAGCTCTTTTATGTGCATACGTCCGTTTACAACAGTATATGCTTCTACCTCGTAAGGAATAGAAACGGTTTTGAATAAATTATCTCCGACAAAAATTCCTAATCCTTGTTTTTGATTTGACCAAAAATTACTATCTTCTAAAAGATTTTGAACAGGTTTTAAAAATTCTTTAATTTCGTTTTCTAAAAGTCCTTTTCTTATAAGTTTTTCTTTTGCTTCTTTGATTTGGTTTTTTAGATTAATTGTGTCGTATCCTTCCTTTACTTCATGTCCCTTTTGATGGGTAGGAATGTAAATACTGACACAATGTTTTGATTTTTGTGAGGCGAGTTCTATTATTTCGTTGCGATTCATAACTATAAAAATTAAGGTTAAAAAATGATTGCCAATTATTTATTGGCGATTGTATATTATATTAACAATAAAATAGCCTTATTGTTCAATAACATGTATTAATACACTTTAAAAATAAATTAAAATTATATTTTTTATTCTAGTTTTTAAGAAAAGGTAAATCTTTTATTTACTAAAACCTAACTTCTTACTCTATATATTATGTCATTAGCCGTTCTTTTACACGCCATCGGAACAATTCCTCTTTTTGCTTCTCGTGCTTTCTTGCCTGCTTTTCTGACTTCATTGCTTTTTAGGTTTCCTAATATATTTCCTTTTACAGAAGTAGATGCGCCTTCTGCCGAACTTTTTATTACAAAAACACCTGTAATTATTGTTCTTGGTATTTTGGCAGTTTTGGAAATTTTGGCAGATAAGAATACAGATATAAAAGCTCTTTGGCTGCAAGCAGAACCGTTTTTGAAACCAATTATTTATTCAATAATGCTTTTGGGAGTAGTGGATAATGATTCGGAAGCGATTATACAAGGAATTTATCAGGCTGGAATGGGAGATTATGTCATGATTTTCTTTACGGCTGGTGCTGTTTATGGACTTACTATTTTGAGAGCATCTATACAAGAATGGCTTTTAGAAATTGATGGAGATGGCGACCTTTTTCTCAATTTTATTTTTTCTAGTATTGAAGATACCTTTGTTTTCTTTGGATTTTTATGGCTTTTAGCAAGTGGAATTACAGCTATTATTTTCTTTGGAATTGTGGTAGGAGTTCTTTATTTGTGGCAGAAAAAAATTAAAGCCAATGAAGAAAAACAAAAAATTACGTGTTCTGCGTGTCAGCACAAAAACCCTCCTTTTGCTTTAGAATGTAGCAACTGCCATAATCCACAAAATGAAATTTATAAAATTGGTTTTTTAGGACAGAAAAAAGAAGAGCAAATAAGTAATGATACAAAAGGGAGAAAAAAACATACGCTAAGTCTTCTTACCCAAGAACGCTGTGGATATTGTGCAGCCAAAACCAACAAAAAAGTTTGTCCGACGTGTAGAAAAGAACATATTTTGAGTAGTTCAGAAAATAGAAAGGCTTATGTAACCTTTGTACAAAAACGTTATGCACTTTGGCTTCCCTTGAGTGTAGCACTAGGTTTTATTCCAATTTTGGGAATTGCTATTGCTGTTTTGGGGGCAAATTTGTATGTTTTTGCTCCTCTAAAAAGACAGATTCCGACCGTAAAAGCAGTAGGCGTTCAGATTCTGACTAAACTATTGATTTTCTGTGTGATATTTTTTGGTTCAATAGCAGGGTTTATTTTAGCCCCTTTGTATTGTTCGATTCGCTTTTTTATGTGGCGAACAGCTTTTGTAAAGCATTGGAGGTGATTTAGAAAAATTAAATCAATAAATCGTCGTTTTATACACTTCTTTATTTCCTGCATTATCCGTTACAGTCAAGACAAATTCTCCTTTTAGGTCTTTCATTTGGTCAGACATTTCAGATGAAAGAGTAGCCGTTTTTTTATCAAAATTCATCAACAGCCATTTTCCATCAATCGTTGCACGAAAAGAATCTATGCCAGAACGACTATCAGAAATCTTACAAATTATACTTTTAGAATTTTTGCGAGTAACTCTGATAGTAGGTTTTTCATTATCTTCTACCAAACGGAATGTTCCCAAATTACGAGTCTTAAACTCAAAAATATCGCCTTTCCACTTTCCACCAGCAAACCCCAAACTTCTACCATAAACGGCATAAGCATGAACTTTTGACTTATTTTTGATAGAAGAAGGATTTGAAGGTTTTAGCTTGACTGTAACGTACTTTTGAAGAGCCAAATCAGAATGGTCAATAATAAAATCTTCTTTATCTAAATTTGTATTTTTTGTTTGAAAAGCTAGATAAGTAGTGTCATACAACGCACCACTTGGAAAATAAATATCAAAATCTTTATGATAAAAAGAAAAATTAGTGTTTGAAGGAACTTGCGTTTTTATATTCGGATAAATTGTTGTTCCATTAGGTAAAATCAAAGAATCGGGCAAACCTATTCTCAAATCCCAAAAAAATGTTCCTGTATTTTCTACTTCAAATTGAGATTTTATTTTGTAAGCCAAATAATCTACACAAACTTCTGCTTCTTGTTTTGTATCAGAAGTAAGCGCATTAAAAATCATATAATTCTCTTCAATTTTATAATCATTGAGCTTGACAGGATAACTTTTGACTGCTTTTTGGTTTTTATCGCCTACAATTTCGAATTCTGTATTCGATTCATTTCCATAGGCATCTGTCATTCGGATTCTGACTTGATACGTTTTGCCATCTTCTATAAATAATTTGCCTTTATTTTTGGAGGCTTCGTAAAAATGTAATCCTGCTGCACCATCAGGAACATAACATCTTCTATATCTTTTTCTTGTTTTGACATAATATTCATAATTCATATAATTATTCATGTGTCTTTGATTGGCAAACGAAATTCTATCAAAATGAACCTTAAAAGTCTGTTTTTCATTTACAAAAACTTCAATTTCATCCATTCCATAACTAAAATAAACCCCATCAGCTTTGTCTTTTGCATCAATTTCTAATCCTATCAATCCGTAAGCTGTCATTTTAGGGATTCTGAGCCCATATTTATTTTTTCCTGTCGAATAAGCTCCTACAATTTCTCTGTTATATTCTCCTTTTATCATTGCATTTTTTTCTAGTGGAATAAAAGCCACTCTATCCATAATCGGCGCAATATTATCTTTAATTTCATCAAAACCATAATCTAAAGGATTCAAAGCTCGCTCATTTTTATCACGAATTTCGAAATGTACATGAGGACCTCCAGATGAGCCACTATTGCCAGAAAGAGCTACAATATCTCCCTTTTTGACAGGAAATTGAGAAGGCGAAAGATATAAATCAACTGCAAAACTCTCTCTTTGGTATTGAATTTTTCTAACGTAAGCTGCAATTTCTTTATTAAACTCGCTCAAATGCCCATAAAGCGTAGTCGTTCCATTTTTATGTTTGATATAAATTGCATTTCCATAACCTGTTGCCTTCACTTTTACACGAGCAACATATCCATCGGCTGCTGCATGGACAGGCAAACCTGTTTGGTTATTGGTTCGGACATCAATTCCCATGTGAAAATGATTCGAACGGAGTTCTGCCATTCCACCTGAAAGTGTATTGGTTGTATTTGGATTGACTGGATACATATATTCTCCTCGTTTTTGGGCAAAACTGTAAAAAGAAACTGAAAAATAAAGAATAAAGACGAGTAAAAAATAGATAGACTTCAATTTGAAATAAGGAATTTTGATATAAAAGTATAAAATAGATGTATTGGAAATGTGTTTTTTTTTGGGAATGAAATACGCTGTAAAATACGTAAATATAAAGTTATGTACCAATAAACCTTGACTTAGCCCCTAACTATTTGATTTCTGTCAAAAAAAGGATACTGTTTCAAAAATTTCACTCTGTTTTTCTACCGTCGTTGAGGCTTATCGCTTCAAAACCTCAATGATAGTGGTTACAAAATAGCACTATTTTTATTAAAAAACTTTTGAAATATCAATATGAATGGGGTGCATAACAAATTAGCTACGCTGCTCTTCGGAAGTCGCTTAGTCAATTTGTATTACGTAGGGAAAAGGCAAGCCTTTTCCTTACATACAGGTGTTTTTTTTGATACAGACAGCTAGTTTAGGAAAAGGCTTGTCTTTTCCCTACAAAAAACGACAATTTGTTATACACCCATATGAATGTCATTTATAAAATCTAAAATAATCCTTTCCTAGCAATAGAGTTGCCTAACCTTTGTAGATGGTAATAAAAAATGAATTTCAAAAGCTACAGAGTAGCCTAACTTTATTTTTAATTGCATTTTTTTTATACGTTATAAGATTACATTGCTCTGCGACTGAAGAAAATTACCAAAAAGATATAATTGACTTTTGAAAAAGCTGTAAAACTAAAAACCCTAAATCTTATTTTACTAAAATTTAGGGTTTTGTTTTGAAAATTTCTTAAAAGATTATCTACCAAATAAAAGGTAAAGAATTGGCCCTAAGATAGGCAAAAAGAAAATAGCTAAAGACCAAAGTACTTTTGTACTCATTGCGCTAGGAGAAGTCCAAACGCTATAAAAACAATAGACAATCAGAAGAAGATGAATCAATGAAAATACACCACCAACGCCACTTGATAATACACTAAAAGCATTGGCTAAAAGAATCGTAAACATATATTTTGAAGTTTAAAAAATGAGGGAAATAATAAATTTGAAGTCTTTAAAATGACTTCTTATAGTTATATACGTTATCGAAGCAATAATTGTTTTTGTTCTTGCGTAGAGAGTTGATAAATTTTGTTTTCTTCTAGCCATTGAATGATACCAAAGGGCGAAGTTTTCCAAATTTGCATGGAATCTTTAAATTCTAAAATAATATAATTTTTATCAGGACTTAAAGTTGCTTTTTGAAGATTTTCTATTTCTTTATGATATACTCTATTTGCATCTAAAGTAGCAATATAAAAGTTTCCTTGCGATGAAGTCAGAATCATTTCCTTTCCATACATCGGATTTCCACCTTTGAGAGCTTTCATTCTACGTCCTTTCATATCCCAAAAGTCTGTCCAGTTGTTAGAAGCCGAAACCAAATAAGGTTGCTGCCCATTTTGAGAAGGCGAAAAGAAAAACGAAGAGATATTCGAACGCTCCAAGCGAGTGTCTAATTCATAGCTTTGCTTTGTAGTTACCTGAAAAATTTTGTAAGGTTTCAGTCCTCCTACTATATTTTGAGCAAATGCCAAATAAGTATCATCAGAAGAGCTAATTACTTCTGTATTTGGTTTTACTTTTTGTCTGTAAAAAATCTTGCCCTGTAAATCTATCAAATGCAGTTCGTTAGCATTTGTAACTGCCCAAACAAAACTTCCCTTTTCAGCAAAACCAACAGTAGCATATTCTGCTTTTTTGGTAAAAAGATTTGTAATTTTGAATGGTTTGTCTTTTTCAGCTAAATTAGTTTTATCAAATTCATCTAAAGAAATAACAGCATTTTTGATTGTCAAGACATAATTCTGAGAAGGATGCAAAATCACTTTATCGGCTGCAAACTCAGCTTTTGCATTTTCATTTTGGTCGGTCAAGCGATAGATATTTCCAGAATAATAAATGAGTTGTACATCTCTTTTTGCGTTTGCAGTCATTCCTTTTACAGTCGTATTTTGAGTTATCCATTTTTCACCTTGTAACTTATCTGCAAAACGCATTTGAGGAGAAGTTGCTCGCCAAAATGTTATTTCTTCTAGCGTTTGAATGACTAAATAATTTCCATCTTGTGTAAAATAAGGTTCTGTAATCGGCAAATCTTCTAGTTTTGTAATTGCTTCACTTCCATCAGCAAAACGCATTGTACACAAACCATCTTGAGAAATAATTACCCATTTTTGATTTATTTGCCCTTGATACATCGAAAAATAAGCTACATTTTTTTGCCATAAAGTAACCGAATCGTTTTCAAAATAATGCCTTTTGAGCGTATTCTTTTCATCTATGACCCAAAAAGAAGCCGAATCTTGAGGTAATATTTGCTTTGGATTTTGAAGTTCTTTTTTAATTTTATTTGTAGTAATATCCCAAACTATCCATTTTGAAGAATCGTTTTCGTTTTGTAATTGATTTTTTTTGTCTTTGCTTTTCTTTTTATCACTTTTATGCTTTTTCAAAGTCAAATAATTTTCAGAAAGCCATTTTGCTTTTGTTCCTTCAAAGGTAGAAATCAAATCAGAGCCTTCCCAAACAGCAATTACACTATCTTTTGCTTCTGTAAACAAATTTTTTTGATTAGGTGAAAATTGCATTCTCAAAATTTTGCTACGATTTCCACTAATTGTATCCAAAATTTCTCCTGCTGTTGTCCAGATAAGAGTCGTTGTATCAGCAGCCGAAATAATTTTGGTATCATTTTTTGAAAATGAAAGCCCTGAAATAGTATCGTTATGTGCCTGCATTTCTAATAAATTCTTTCCATAGACATCCAAAATTTCTACTTTTCCATTCACAAAACCAACTGCCAAACGGTAAGGAACATTATTCGAAAAAATGACTTTTTCTATTTCAGCTTCTTTTTCTATTTTTTTGATAACATCTCCTTGCAACGAACGGATAAAGAGTGCATTTTTTCCTTTTTTATCGTCTATTTGATTTTCAAAATAAACCAGCCATTGAGCATCAGAAGAAACGGCATAATTTATTTTTTCTTTATTTTTTGAATCTTGAGAGAAATTTTTGATAGAAATTTTGGCTGAATAATACAGATTTGGACTATAAAAATGAGAATACAACGAACCTTGTGCCGAACGTGTTGGATATTCTCTAACTGCTTTTTCTATCAAACGAATTGCTTTTGTAGCATTTTCTTTTTTCAGATTATCGCCTAAATAAGTCAGAAAATTAGCTTGTTGCTGACGAGTTTGTGTTTTGTGAGCCTCAGCTTGTCGTTCATATTCTCGGTATTGCGCCCAAAAACCTAACCCTGCCAAAACCAAAAAAAATGTCAAGAAAAATATAGTTCTGTATAAATATCTTCTTTGTCTTCTTTTTTGATTTAGTTTTTTAAGACTGCGATAATAAAGCTGGTTTTCTATATCCGAAAGAGGCGCAAGCACAAATTTATACTCTTCAAAAAGCTGTATTTCTTGTTCTGAAAGTAAAAGCTCGGGTTTAGAAAAAGCCGAAAAACGAGATTTTTGCTGAATAATTTTTTTGAAATGTTCTATTTTTTCCTGTTCTGGTGTTTTGGGAGTTTCTTCTATTTTTTGAGTTTGTAAAAGTGTAAAATCAAGTGTATGTTCGGCACTTGGTTTGACAAACATTGTCGACGGTGTATTTGGAAGTTTTCTTGATGCGTAATTATAAGCCTCTTTGATAGAATTATTTTGAGCGAGTTGTTCGTAAAAATGACTACTAAAAATGTTATCGTCTTCTTTATCTTGATTTTTGGAAACAGCAATCGTAATCGGCAACAGATGTGCAATCGTAGCAGAAGGAGGAATATGTATATCTTCCAAAATCAAACACGCTAAATTTGGCATCGTAGAAAGACGACGAATGAGCTGCTCTATAAAGGTAGAATCATTAAAATCTCCTATCCAATGAAAAATAAATAGCCTATCACTAAATTCTTTTTCGTCCAATCGTTGAAATACTTCTGAAAAAATATTTTCTGAAGTCATTATCAATTCACACGTTCCTGTGCGTTGAGGTGTGGAAAGAGCAACATCAGCAGCCAAAAAAGCAGCCGTTTCGGTAGCAGAAGTTAAAAAAACTATTGGTGGATAAGTTTGTTTCATATAAATTTGCACAAATTGCGAATACTTTAAGGAGCATTAGGGTAAACGCACGAAAAAAAAATTGTACTCGTTTAAAGCAAATCAAGCTAGTTTTTAACTTTGTAAAT
>PFKD01000270.1 GCA_002784125.1 Flexibacter sp. CG_4_10_14_3_um_filter_32_15 | reverse complement strand
AATAGCCATCTGTTTTTTTTAAACAAAGATAAGATTTTTTGTATTATAAATGAACTTGTCCGTAGTTGTCAGTTCATAGTTTTTAATAAAAAGATGTACGTTCAGCTACAGAGTAGCTTTACATTTGTAGAATAGAATAAAAAATTAATTTCCAAAGCTACAGAGTAGCGTAACTTCACCTTTAATTATAAATTTTGATTGCAAATTTCAAGGTTGCGCTACTCTGTAGCTTTAATAAAACTCATATTCAAAATTCTACAAATATTACGTTGCTCTGCAACTAAAAATCAAATATTTGGAAATGAAACTCATATTGAAATAAAGTAAACGTTATCACGTTTTTTTACAGCATTGATTACCAGCAATTTAGCAAAAATCAAATCGTGCTTATTTTTCCATAACGATAGGTTTGCAAACCTATCGTTATGGAAAAATGAACTTTACAAAATTAACCGTGATAACGTTTAGTTTTATTTCTTAAAAAAACAACCTTTCATAACCAAATCTTGCTAAAATTCTAACCAAAAGGCTATAA
Source organism: Flexibacter sp. CG_4_10_14_3_um_filter_32_15 (assembly GCA_002784125.1). Taxonomy (GTDB): domain Bacteria; phylum Bacteroidota; class Bacteroidia; order Cytophagales; family Bernardetiaceae; genus Bernardetia. The sequence goes on along the minus strand of PFKD01000270.1, from coordinate 5,411 downwards.
ATTTGTTACCTTTGTTTAGCATCAATATACTATAAGAATTTTCTAATTTCTCAAGCTCAATCTAGTTTAAAACTATGGCATCAGCTACTCCAAAAAAGACCGAAAGTAAAAAAACGACAAAAAAGACAGCAACTAAGAAAGTTATAAAAAAAGAAGATAAAGAAGTCTTAAATCCTGTCGATTCTATTCATTCTAACAGAAATCATCCCAATACTACCGATTTTATAGAAGTTTTTGGAGCGAGAGAGCATAATTTGAAAGATATAGATATTTCTTTTCCTCGTCAGCAGCTCATTGTTATTACTGGGATTAGTGGAAGTGGAAAATCGTCGCTTGCCTTTGATACCATTTATGCAGAAGGTCAGCGCCGTTATATGGAGAGTTTTTCGGCGTATGCTCGTTCTTTTTTGGGAAATTTGGAACGTCCAGATGTGGATAAAATTAATGGCTTGAGTCCAGTTATTAGCATCGAACAAAAAACGACTTCCAAAAATCCACGCTCAACGGTAGGAACGACAACAGAAATTTATGATTTTATGCGTCTGTTGTATGCTCGTGCAGGTATTGCCTATTCGTATAATACAGGTGAGCGAATGATTCGCCAAACAGAAGAACAGATTTCAGAGATAATTTTTGAAGAGTATAAAGATAAAAAATTGGTGCTTCTTGCGCCAGTCGTAAAAGGACGTAAAGGACATTATAGAGAGCTTTTTGTGCAATTACGAAAAAGTGGTTATACAAAAGTCAGAATTGATGGAGAGATAATGGAACTCGTTCCGAAAATGCAAACCGACCGTTACAAAACGCACGATATTGAAGTTGTTGTAGATAGAATTATTGTTTCGAAAGATGATGAAAAGCGAATCATGGCATCTTTGAAAACAGCTATGAAGGTAGGTAATGGAATTGTGATGGTTCAAGAACATGCCAACGATAATGAAAAGAAGGAAGCTCGCTTTTTCTCTCGTTTCTTGATGTGTCCCACTACAGGAATTGCGTATGACGAACCAGCACCCAATATTTTTTCGTTCAATTCGCCTTACGGAATGTGTCAGACTTGTAATGGTTTGGGTAAAATTGAACAACTGACAGAAGAAAGTATTATTCCAAATGAAGAGTTAAGTATTAGTAGGGGAGCAATTGCACCTTTGGGAGAGTATCGTGATACGTATTTTTTTAAGAAACTGGCTGCTTTTATGAAAAGTCAAAAGGTAAATATTACAACCGTTTGGAAAGAAATTGATAAAAAAATTCAACAAAAAATCCTTTATGGTTCAAAAGAAATTATAAAAGTAAAAGCCAAATCATCGGACAGAACGTGGAATAGTGAGTTTGAAGGCGTTATCGATTACTTAGAAAAATATCAATTAGAAAGTGGAAGCTCAAAACAACAATCTAATCTACAAGATTATTTGACTGTTACAGTTTGTCCAACATGTGAAGGTGCAAGACTAAAAAAAGAATCTTTATATTTCAAAATTGCAGAAAAAAATATTTCTGAATTAGCCCAAAAAGATATTAATCAGTTAGGAGAATTTTTTAAAGATATTGAAAGTCGTCTTGAAAATCGTCAGAATATCATTGCTGCCGAAATTTTGAAAGAAATCAGAAAAAGAATCGGATTTTTGTTAGATGTTGGTTTGGATTATCTAACCCTTGACCGACCTGTAAGAACGCTTTCAGGTGGAGAAGCACAGCGTATTCGTTTAGCTACTCAAATAGGAACACAACTTGTCGGCGTTTTGTATATTTTAGATGAGCCAAGTATTGGACTTCATTCAAGAGATAATGTAAAGCTGATAAAGGCGTTGCAAGATTTGCGTGATTTGGGAAATACAGTTATTGTCGTCGAACATGACAAAGATATGATGTTGGCAGCCGATTATTTGATAGACATAGGTCCTGGGGCAGGAAGACACGGAGGAAAAGTAGTGGAAGCAGGAACTCCAGCCGAATTTTTGAAGGGAAACAGCACGACAGCACAATATCTCAATAATCAAAAACGCATAGAAGTTCCGACAGAGCGCAGACAAGGAAACGATAAAGAACTCGTTTTGAAAGGTGCAAAAGGAAATAATTTGAGAAATGTAACAGCACATTTTCCATTGGGAAAAATGATTTGTGTTACAGGCGTTTCAGGTTCTGGAAAATCTACTTTGATTCATGACACGCTTTATCCAATTCTAAACAAACACATTTATAGAGGTGTCAAAACGCCTTTAGATTATAAAGAAATTGAAGGTTTGCAGCATATTGATAAGGTTATTGAAGTTGATCAGTCGCCTATTGGTCGTACTCCTCGTTCGAATCCTGCTACTTATACAGGTGTTTTTACAGATATCCGTGCTTTGTTTACGCAACTTCCAGAGGCAAAAGTTAGAGGTTACAAACCAGGGCGTTTTTCGTTTAATGTAAAAGGTGGACGTTGTGAAGAGTGCGAAGGCGCAGGACGTAAACTTATTGAAATGGACTTTTTGCCAGATGTTCATGTAGAATGTCCGATGTGTAAAGGAAAACGCTACAACAGAGAAACCTTAGAAATTCGTTTTAAAGGAAAATCGATTGCCGATGTTTTGGATATGAGTGTGGAAGAAGCATCAGAGTTTTTTGCTAATCAACCTAATATTTTACGTAGAATCAAAACGCTCAACGATGTAGGTTTGGGTTATATTACTTTAGGACAACACGCCACGACGCTTTCAGGTGGAGAAGCACAGCGAGTAAAACTTTCAAGTGAACTTTCCAAAAAAGACACAGGAAAGACATTTTATATTCTTGACGAACCTACAACAGGTCTGCATTTTCAAGATGTTCAGTTTTTGTTAGATGTTTTGACTAAATTGGTAGGAAAAGGAAATACTGTGTTAGTTATCGAACATAATTTAGACGTAATAAAAATGGCAGATTGGATTATTGATTTAGGTATGGAAGGAGGTGCAGCAGGTGGACAAATTTTGGTAGAAGGAACGCCTGAAAAAGTTGCTAAAAATAAGAAAAGTTATACGGCTAAGTTTTTGAGAGAGGAATTGAAATAAGATAAAACCGTATTTTTACTGATTTTTAGGACGCAATTTGTTTTTTATAAACGAATTGCGTTTTTTTATTCTATTGTTTTAAAATTACTTACTTATCTGCTATTATGAAATATTTATTTTTGATTTTATTTGGATTATGGAATTTCAGTTTTGCTTTTGGGCAAGATATTAATAAAGTGGATAGTTTGAGAAAAGAATTTTATAAAGCAAAAACAGATTCTAGTAAGTGGTATTTTGCAGATTTAGTAGCTAATAATTTTCAAGTTGCAAATATAGATTCTTCTATTTTTTATGCAAGAAAAGCAATGGGGTTTGCTCAAAAATTATCCAATAAAGAAAAGGCATTTGCATCAAAAGGTTTAGCAGCTTATTATGGTCGGAAAAAAGTATATTTAGACTCTTCCCTTTTCTACTTAAACTTAGCAAAAGATTTTTTTCAAAAAGAAAAAGATACTACCAATGTACTTAGAACAATGTCTGGCTTGGGTAATGTATATACAGAACAAGGACGCAGACTAAAAGTAAATAATCAAATTTATGAAGCTCTGAATTTTGTTTCTAAAACATCAAAAGAACAGTATGCTAGAGAAAAAATAAATTTGTATCACGCCTTAGCTACCAATCAAACGCACCGAAAAAAATATGATGAAGCAATAGAATTATTCAGAAAAAGACTTGGTTTAGCTCTTTTAATTGGAGATATTCCTTCTGAAGCATTTACCTACATAGGATTAGGTGTTGTTTATGAACGAAGCGATAAATTTGATTCAGCTATTTTTTATAATCAAAAAGCATTAGAATTAGCTCAAAAATACAAACAAGAAGAAGCTATTGCCAACCAATACAATAATATAGGTTACATTCATTTTCGAAATAATGATTATCCTCAAGCAGGTAGTTATTTTTTGAAAGCTATCGCAAAATACAAAGAATTAGGACTAGAAAATAAAGGGATTTATACCTACCTAAATATGGCTAGACTATTAACAAATGAGAAAAAATACAATGAAGCAAAACCGTATTTGGAACAAGCACAAAAAAGAGGAGAAACGGCAAATGATTTGGAGTTTTTGTCTTATTTCTACGAGGTAAAAGTGAATTATTTGGAGAGAATAAACCAATACAAAGAAGCAAATTTTTATCAAAAAAGATTATTTGAAGTAAAAGATAGTCTAAATAATATAGCAGAAAATTATCAAATCGAAGAGGTTAGAGAGAAATACGAAACCGAGAAAAAAGAACAAGAAATTGAAAAACTTAGCTTGACTAACCAACTCACAAAAGAAGAGCTAAAAACTTCACAACTAACCACTTTTGCAAGTATAGGAATTGGCACTCTTCTTTTATCTATTTTGGGAGGTTTGTTTTTTATTCGTAATCAAAGAGCAAAAAGAAAACAAGCTGAATTAGAAGTTCAGAATCAAACTGAACAAAGGAAAGTAGCAGAATTAGAAGTACAAAATCAATCTGAACAAAGAAAGGTAGCAGAGTTGGAAGCTCAAAATCAATCTGAACAGAAAAAAATAATTGAGCTAGAATTAGAAAATCAAAAAACTAAACAAAAAGAAGCCGAACTACAAAGCAAAAACAAAGAAATTGCTTACAGTTTGGAAAAAACCAAAACCGAAATGCAAAACAGAATCATAGAAGAACGCAATCAAGTATTTGAAAAAGCGTTGGGAGATATTTCTTATTACATTCATAATAAAGCAGGAGGAGAACTTACGCTTACAATTAGCGAGTTGGAACAATCAACGCAAGAAGAAAATCAAAAAGCAGTGCTACAACTCAAGGAACTCAAAGAAAACTTTAGAAATATCACTCGCATATTCGAAAATATTGAAGAAGTAACTACACTAGATTTTCGCTTGAAAGAATATCATAAGATAATATCTAAAAACCACCCTTCTATTTTCTTTGAATATGATACAGAAATTCCTCAACTGGTTACTGAAATAAAAGGATATAAAGCCGAGCATATTTATATTTCAGTACGAGAATTTGTAGAAAATACTCTCAAATATGCAGAAGCAAGTAAAGTAAGCATAATCGTTGAAGTTGATGATGATTTAGCTGTGAAAGTGATTGACGATGGAAAAGGGTTTGACCTAGAAACTACCAAAACTTCTGGCATAAAACTGACCATAAAAAAAATTGAGGAATTGGGAGGAAAAGTAACTATTGAGTCTTCTGATAAAGGAACACAAGTAGAAATGAGATTTTCCAATAATCAAGATGATTATTCCAAGAATAAAGAAATAGATTTAAAATTACTTTAAAAAATTAGGGTAAACGCACGAAAAATATTTATATTTAGTTTTATTACCGTCATTACTACTTTTCAATTATGTCCAAATCTGTAGAAGATTTATTTTC
>PFKD01000020.1 GCA_002784125.1 Flexibacter sp. CG_4_10_14_3_um_filter_32_15 | reverse complement strand
TCTAATTTTTTTGTGAGTAAAGGTGCTTTTGTTTCTGCTAGTTTGCCTGTTTGTGGGTTGCATAGTTCGCAGGCTTTGGAAGTAGAGGCGTTTGTTCCTGAAAGTGAAGTTTTTATGTTGGAAAAAGGAAACAAAGCTGATATTTCGCCTATTTCTTCATCTAAAATAAAATTTGAAAGTAGCTTGATTGATATAAACCCTCAAGTAGAAAATGAAGGTTTGGTAAAATTGCGTTTCAAAATAAATTCTAATCAAAAAGGAGATGAAAATTTACTTTTAAATATGAATGTAACCGTAACTTTGTATATTCCACAACAAGAACAATTAGTAATTCCGAAAGAAGCTATCGTTTTGCGTTCTGAAAAAGAAGTCGTTTTTAGTTATCAAAACAAACGTGCTTTTTGGAATTTTGTCAAAACAGGAAAAGAAAATGGAACACAGATAGAAATCTTAGAAGGACTGAAAGAAGGACAGCAAATCATTATTTCTAATAATATTCAACTTTCGCATGATGCAGAAGTCGAAGTTTTAAAATAGCCTTTAAGTAGGGACAATGCATGCATTGTCCCTACTTAAAATGCAAAACGACAAAATAAAGTTTTATTCTATAAAAATTACGAAAGTCTTATAAATAGATATTCAAAAATCTACTATTAATTATAAATTGAACAGGGGTTTTAACCCTGTCAATTACCCACATGTTTTTTAAATTCAAAAAACGACCGTATTTGTAGGTTAAAGGCTTGCCTTTGACTGTATTTTGTTGTTTTTTGAACTGAAAAATGACTGTATAACAAGTCAAAGGCAAACCTTTGACCTACTAATTTCAAAATTTCGTCTATTTTATAAACTATTTTGGATAATCTAAAATCTGTTTTAGACATGTGGGTAATCGATAGGGGTTTTAACCCTGTTTTTACTAATTTGAAAAACAATCAAAATCCTTTCTTACATTTTTTGTTTGCTCGTCCTGTGGGTGTGCTGATGGCGATGTTTGCCTGCTGCATTTTGTCTTTGATTGCTTTTTCGAATCTTCCTGTTTCACTTTTGCCTAGCCTTGATGTTCCCGAATTGGTTGTTCAACTTGATTATCGTGGACATTCTCCAGAAGAAATTGACAATTCTATTTTGCGCCCTGTACGTGAAAATATGCTCACGTTAAACGGACTCAAACGCACAGAAAGTGAGGCAAGAAGCGAAATAGGACAAGTTCGTTTGTATTTTGAGTTTGGAACAGATATGACTTTGGCTTACATTGATGCCAATGAAAAATTAGACAGACTTCTCAATTCGTTGCCAAAAGATTTGCCACGTCCAAGAATTGTAAAACTCAATACGGCAGATATTCCGATTGTTCATTTACAAATTATTCCAAAAACGTCAGAGAGTTTAAATAATGATTTACTTGCAACTTCTGAATTGGTAGAAAAAGTAATTCGAAAACAACTAGAAGCCATTGATGGAATTTCGCTAGTAGATGCCAATGGTTTAAAAGAAAAGCAGATTAGCATTGTACCAAATCTTCAAAAGATGCAATCCTTACAGGTAAATGAAACTGATTTAATTACTACAATTCGTTCAGCAAATCAAACACTTTCTTCGGTTTCGGTAAAAGATGGACAGTATAGGTATTTTATAAAAGTAGCAACGGTTTTGGAAAGCGCAAAAGATATCGAAAATTTGCCGATTGTTTTATCTACTAATAATTCTAATTTTGCTCAAAATAATACGCAAAATAGTAGTCAAAATTTCAATCAAAATTCTACACCACAAAACACAATCATTTTTCTAAAAGATATTGCAACTATAAAACTAGAAGAACCTGCTGCTCAAGGTTTTCATTTGTTCAATCAAAAAGAAGCCTTTGTTCTGACACTTCACAAACAATCACAAGCACAAATACACCAGCTTACGCCACGTATAGACAAAACGATAGAAGATTTAAAAGCAAATTTTCCAGACTTAGAATTTATTACCACTCAAAATCAAACGACTTTATTAAATCTAGCTATCGATAATCTCAAAAGTAGTTTGTTTATTGGAAGTATTTGTGTTTTTTTGGTTCTGTTTGTTTTTATGGGAAATTGGCGTGTTCCTTTGATAATTGGTGTGAGTTTGCCCGTTTCTTTGGTATATGGATTTGGTCTTTTTTATGTTTTTGATGTTTCCATTAATGTAATTTCACTTAGTGGAATGGCTTTGGGTTTGGGAATGCTTATCGATAATAGCATTATTGTTTTAGAAAATATTGAGCAGTTTCGAAGTAAAGGTTTTTCTAAAAAAGAAGCTACCGTTTTGGGTGTTCAAGATGTAGTTGCGCCTTTGGTAAGTTCTGTTTTGACGACACTTTCTGTTTTTGTTCCTTTGATTTTTTTGAATGGTCTCTCTGGTGCGCTTTTTTATGACCAAGCCGTTTCAGCAGGAGCAGTTTTATTTACTTCTTTGATTGTTGCATTTTTTATGCTTCCTCATTTGTATTTAATTTTAAATAAAAAATCAAAGAATAATCAACCGTCAACGAGCTTATCAGCGTCGTTGAGGTATAAAGATGAAACCTCAACGACGGCTTCAGCCTCGTTGAGGTTTGAAAATAAAAAAAATAAAGAAACCAAAGTCTTTACATTTCTACTTTCTACCTATGAAAAAATATTTTTTGTTTTAGAAAAAAATAAAAAATTATTCTTAGCTTTTTCATTTTTGCTTATTCTTTCTCCTATTTTTCTTTTTTACGGATTAGAAATTGAAGGCGCACCAAAAATCAACAAAACGGATACTTCGCTTTCTATAAATTGGAACGAACCCATAGACGCACAAGAAAATAAAAATCGGTGTCAGCTTTTATTAGAAAAATTTTCTTCTCAAATTTCCTTTTCAGAATCGGATATTGGACAGAAAAAATACTTTTTACAAAACGATAATGCGACACAAACACAAGCTAATTTATATCTGTTTTTTCAAACCAATCCATTAAAAGAAAAGGCACAGGAAGACATTACAAACTGGCTCAAAAAAAACTATCCTTCGTCTTCTTTTGAGTTTTTACCTGCTGCTGATGCTTTTTCACAGCTTTTTATTTCGGAAGAACCTACCGTCGAACTTAGAGTTCGTAATTCTTCGTCAAAACAGATTTTACCTTTTTCTACTTTTGATTCTCTCTATTCTATTTTACAATCAAAGACAAATTATTTTACTCAAAAAGGAAAAGGAACAACGACCGAAACACTCGTTTTATTAAATATTGACACAGAAAAAGCAGCTTTATATGGATTTTCACAGCAAGATATTTTAGAAAAATTACGTTACGAATTAGGTCAATTTTCGATTACAGATTTGAATTCTTTTGGCCAAATTATTCCTATTCGTTTCAAAAGAATAGACAAAACAGTTGAAGAAATAATCAATCAAAGTAGTTTAACCTCAATCAATTTTAATTCAGTTACTAATTCTACAAATCAAATTCCGTTGCGTTTATTTATCAATTTTGAAAAATCAAATTCTTACAATACACTAACGGCTGACCAACTGGGAATTTATCAAAGTATCTTTTGGGATAAATTAGAAATTGAAACACAAAATGAATTGCAACATTATTTATCGACTTCTTTTCCTAATCTTCAAACGAGCTGGCGAGGAACATTCTTTACTGATAAAGAAAACTTGACACAGTTTATTTTTATTTTGTGTGTTTCTATCGGACTTTTATATTTTATTTTGGTGGCTCAATTTGAGTCTTTTTGGCAACCTATTTTAGTTTTGCTTACCCTTCCTTTGGGCATTAGTGGTTCGCTTTTATTACTTCTTTTTTCTGATACTTCGCTCAATACAATGGCAGCGATTGGAATTATTGTCATGCTGGGAATAATGGTAAACGATGCTATTCTGAAAATTGATAGTATAAATAATTTGAAAAAAGAAATGCCTTTGTTAGAAGCTGTTCATCAAGCAGGAAAGTTACGTTTGAAACCAATTTTGATGACTTCCATAACAACTATTTTGGCAGTTTTGCCTATTCTTTTTTCTAGTGGTTTGGGGGCAGACCTTCAAAAACCATTGGTTTGGGCAGTCATGGGAGGGTTATCTGTCGGAACAATTACGGCAATTTTTTTTATTCCGATAGCTTATTTTGAAATTGAGAAAAGAATAAATACATAAAAAATGAAAAACTCTTTTCTTACTCCTTTTCGTGTTGTGCTTCTTTTTTTGGTGGTGGCTTTGCTTGGTGTTTTCGTAATTCCTTTTTTGCCTGTGCAGCTCAATCCTTCTCCAAAAGTTCATTCGCTTACAGTTCGTTTTTTGTTTCCAAATTCCTCTCCTGAAATCATTGAAAGTCAAGCTACTGCGCCTTTAGAAAATGCCCTTTCTAGTATAACTCAGCTCAAAGAAATTAATTCAATTTCAAGATATAATCAAGGACAGATTACACTCAAATTTGATAAAACGACAGATTTAGCACTCAAAAAATTTGAGGTTTCGATGCTTATTCGGCAAATTTACCCTACACTAAATTCGTCTATTTCTTATCCTTTGGTAGAAGTGTCAGACGGAAAAAGTGCTAGTGAAAAAAATGCTTCGATTGTTTATTCTGTCAATGCTCCTTTTTCGGCTTTTGAGATAAAAAATAAATTAGAAGAAACACTAAAACCTTATTTTTCTTCCCTTTCAGAAATTGAAGAGATTCAAATAAATACGCCTTCTAATCAGATTTTGAAAATAAAATACAATCAAAATAAGCTACAAACCTACAATCTTTCACACGATTTAATCAAACAGAAATTACAAACATTGATAGAAACTTCGTATTTTGGGTTTTATCCTTTTGAAGAAAATAAAAGTAGTAGTAATACTCAAACACTAGATAATTTTTGGATTCAAACGCCCCCTTCTTTTACGCTTTCATCGCTAGACAATCTTATTTTATCTGAAAGTCCATTGATTCGTTTTTCAGAAATTGCAACCTATCATTTTGTAGAAGATATTCCTACTTCTTTTTACAGGATTAATGCAAAAGAAGCGATTACATTGTCTTTTTTTATTCGTCCAGAAGCCAATAAAATAAAAGTAGTTGAGCAAATAAAATCAAGATTAGAAATGCTTAATCTTCCTAGTGAGTATCAAGTTTTTGAAGAATACGATGAAACAAATTTTTTAAAAAAAGAGCTTGACAAAACCTATCAACGAGCTTTTTTGTCTGTTGTTGTGCTTTGCCTTTTTGTGGTTTTGATAGAACGAAATTTGAAATATCTTTTTGTTTTGATGAGTAGTTTAGTGATTAATATTCTGATTACTTCGCTATTTGTCTATTTTTTTAAGATAAATATTCATTTGTATTCTTTGGCCGGAATTGCTATTTCGTTCGGACTTATTCTTGATAATGCCATCGTAATGCTAGATTATTTGTATCATCGCCAAAAAAATGATAAAATAGAAAATGAAAACAATTCTAGTTTTTCCTCTCTTTTTTTGGCTCTCTTTGCTGCATCACTCACTACCATTTCTGCGCTTTTATTAGTTTTTTTCTTGCCTGAAGAAGACCAAAAAAATATGATAGATTTTGCTGCTATTGTTGCGCTGAATGTTTTTGTTTCTCTGCCGATTGCGCTTTGGTTTACGCCTTCTTTGTATGTTCTTTTATTCAAAAAACAACTTAAAAAGAAAAAACAAAACTTTAATTTTAGAAAAAAACGAATTACCTTTTACATCTTTAAAAGCTATATTTTTATCATTGAATTTTTACGAAGATTCAAAAAAATAGTCATTTTTGGTCTTCTGCTTTTATTTGGAATTCCTATTTTCTTACTTCCTCCAAAAGTAGAAGAAATACCACAAACAAAGACTTTTTATACTGATTTTTATAACAAAACCATTGGTTCAAAATTCTATCAAGAAGAAATCCGACCACATTCAGATGCCTATTTGGGTGGAACGCTACGCCTTTTTGTGCGTTATGCCTATGAAAAATTTTCGTACAGGGAAGCCGAAGAAATACAGCTTTATGTACAGGCGCAAATGCCAAAAGGTACAACGGTTTTGCAAATGAATGATGCGCTCAAAATGGTAGAAGATTTTTTGAAAAACGAACTACATCATGATAATGGAATAAAAAAGTTTGTAACACAAGTCTATCAAGGACAAGGAAGAATAGTTATTTCTTTTTCTGAAAAGACAGAAAAAAGTAGTTATCCAATTCAGCTTAAAAATAAAATTATAGCACGTTCTATTGATTTGGACGGTGTAAAATGGAATATTTACGGAGTAGGACATCAAGGTTTTTCTACGCCAACAGACAACAAACTTACCTCCTTTCGCATTCAACTAAAAGGACATAATTATGCACAATTAGAAAAAGAAGCCGACCGTTTAGCAAATCAATTACTAGCTCATAAAAGGATTCAAGAAGTAAATATCAATGAGCGTTTGTCGTATTCAGAAAAGGCAGATAAGATTTTTCTCTTAGAACCTAATCTTGAAAAATTAGCCTATCAAAATCAAAATTTACTCGAACTGACTACATTTTTTAGAGAAAATAACCCAGCAGCTTATCCAGAACTCTATTTGCCTTTTCAAAATGTACTTATTCCTACCAAAATAGAAAATGATAAAGCGATTGATTTTTCGGTAAATGATATTAAGAATGGTTATTTATCAACTTCTTTGTTATCAAATTCGGTAACGAAACAAATTCCTTTTTCTTCTTTTTCTACTTTAAAATCTCAAAAATCAATTACTTCTATCTATAAAGAAAACAGAAATTATTTGCGAGTAGTGGGGTATGATTATTTTGGAAGTGAGCATTTTGGACAAACTCATTTAGAAAAAACATTACAAGAATTTAAGCCTACTCTTCCTTTGGGTTATACATTTGAGCAGCTAAATAATGATTTTTATTCTTTTGAAAAAGCGCAACGACAGTATGGACTTTTAGGTATTTTGATGGTTTTGATATTTTTTATTTGTAGTATTTTGTTTGAAAGTTTGAAACAGGCTTTTTTGATTTTGTGCGTTGTTCCTCTTTCTTTTATTGGAATATTTCTGACTTTTGGAGAGTTTCAAGTTTATTTTGACCAAGGTGGATATGCTTCTTTTGTTTTGGTGGGTGGGTTGTGTGTCAATGCATCTATTTTTATTATCAATGAATATAATTTTTTGAGAAGAAAATCCATTAAAACAAAAAAAACATTTTACAAAGCTGTTTTCAAAAAAGCTTTTCCTATTTTCCTGACTGTCATTTCGACTGTTTTAGGACTTATTCCTTTTTTATGGAATGGACAAAGTGAGGTTTTTTGGTTTTCTCTCGCAGCAGGAACAACTGGAGGACTTATTTTTTCTCTCTTCTGTGTGTTTTTTGTACTGCCTATTTTTTTTATTGAGCAATAACCTAAGAAACCCAAAGTCTAATCCTCTCTTTTATCACTTTGTCTTTATTTTCTAAATCTATCCAAAGCAAATATCCATACCCATATAAACTACCTTTAACACAACTAAAATAGAATAGAACTTGTTTTTTATCTGATGAATAATCAATCTTAGAAACTCTCAAAATCCCAAAAGCATTTGGATATTTTTGATAAAAATTTTCCCAGCCTTCCTTTTTTTTGAAAATCTTCTTGAATTCTGATTCTGAAATTGTGCTACTTGTATGGTTATTGAACTGAAGTTTCTCGTGATATATTTTTTTTGAAGTATTATTTATTGAATCTAGTTGAATTAATAACTGTTTAGTTCCTTCACTAAGAAAAAGTTTTTTATTTTGTGATTCAAAAAGGACACTATAATGATAATCATAGAGAAGTATTTTTTCTAAATTATCTTTAAATTCTTGTATTACACTTGAAAAATCTTCATCTAGTTCAGTTTTTCTTCTACTGTACCCTACTATTTTTTAAAACCTCGTTGACGGCTGCAGCTGAGCCCAACGATGGTTGGTTTTGCTCTATTTTGCAACCGTCAACGAGGTTTCACCGTCGTTGATTAAAAAATAAAAATAGTAGGGTACAAGTAGGGAAAAGGCACGCCTTTTCTACCCTAGCATTTAGTTCTTAAAATCAGAAATAATAATTTTGTTAGAATTCAAAGCCAACTCAGAATTTTGATTTTTTTCTACTTGAATAATTTTTGGAACAGGAATTTCATTATTCAATTCTACATGGCTTCCTTCATTTACGCTAATATGAGGCGCAATAATCAACGAAACAATAGACATAAGTTTAATCAAAATATTCATTGAAGGCCCCGAAGTATCTTTAAAAGGATCACCTACTGTATCACCAGTAACGGCAGCTTTGTGAGGTTCAGAACCTTTGTAGTACATTTTGCCATCAATTTCGACACCTTTTTCAAATGATTTCTTAGCGTTATCCCACGCACCACCAGCATTTGATTGGAACATTGCCATCAAAACACCCGACGAAGTAACACCTGCTAAAAGTCCACCCAAAATCTCGGCAGAACTCACATTTGCAAAAACATCTTTAAAGCCAAAACCAATAATAATAGGAACAATAATCGCAATCGCCCCTGGTAACATCATCTCACGAATAGCAGCTTTTGTAGAAATCTGAACACAACGGTCGTAATCAGGCGTTCCTGTTCCGTCCATAATACCTTTAATTTCTTTGAACTGACGACGAACTTCTTTTACCATTTCCATTGCTGCACGACCTACGGCAGAAATTGCCAACGCCGAAAACACAAAAGGAATCATTGCACCTACTAAAAGTCCGGCCAAAACAGGAGCTTTGTAAAGGTCAATCGCACTAATTCCAGAAATACCAACAAAGGCAGCAAAAAGAGCAAGGGAAGTAAGAGCAGCCGAAGCAATAGCAAATCCTTTTCCGACAGCAGCCGTAGTGTTTCCTGCTGCATCTAAAATATCTGTACGCTCACGAACTTCTGGAGGTAAATGGCTCATTTCAGCAATTCCACCAGCATTATCAGCAATAGGACCAAAGGCATCAACGGCAAGCTGCATTCCTGTTGTTGCCATCATACCTGCTGCTGCCATAGCAACACCATAAAAACCTGCAACAGCATACGCTCCCACAATACCAGCAGCCAAAACAAGCGTTGGAAGTGTTGTGGAGTGCATTCCGACAGCCAAACCTGCAATAATATTTGTTGCTCCACCTGTTGAAGATTGTTTAATAATAGAATTTACAGGACCTTTTCCCATCGAACAGAAATATTCTGTAATATAAGACATGGCTGCACCTACGGCAAGACCAATCGCAATAGCCCAAAATACGCCCATAGAAGAAAATGCAAAACCTCTAAAACTCATTGTTTCAGGCAGCATCCAAGCTACTAGAAAATAAGAAGCAACTAGAGTAAGTAAAATAGCAGCCCAGTTTCCAATATTTAAAGCTGTTTGTACATTTCCACCTTCTTTTACACGAACGAAAGCAGCTCCAGCCATAGAAAAAATTGCTCCCAAACCTGCTACCATCATCGGCAAAAGAATTGGAGAAAGTCCATTAAATTCATCAAAAACCTTTATTTCTCTACCCAAAATCATGGCAGCCAAAATAGTTGCTACATACGAGCCAAAAAGGTCAGCTCCCATTCCTGCTACATCACCTACGTTATCGCCTACATTATCTGCAATCGTTGCAGGGTTACGAGGGTCGTCTTCTGGGATTCCTGCTTCTACTTTTCCTACAAGGTCAGCTCCTACATCGGCAGCTTTTGTATAAATTCCTCCTCCTACACGAGCAAAAAGAGCGATACTTTCAGCACCTAGAGAAAATCCTGTCAAGACTTCAAGAGCCATTTCCATTTCTAAGCCGTTTACTCCTGCGCCTACACGCTGAACAAAATACCAGTAAAAAGCAATAAAAAGAGAACCTACTCCCAAAATAGCCAAACCTGCAACGCCCATTCCCATGACTGCGCCACCTGCAAAAGAAACGTCTAACGCTTTAGAAAGACTTGTTTTTGCAGCTTCTGCCGTTCTTACGTTGGCTTTTGTAGCGATACGCATTCCGATAAAACCAGCCAATGCAGAGAAAAAAGCACCAATAATAAATGAACCTACAATAGCAGGGTGTGAAGTAGCATTTGTCATTCCCAAGAAAAACAAACCAAAACAAGCCAAAACCACAAAGGCAGATAACACTTTGTATTCAGCTTTCAAAAATGACATGGCACCTTCTGCAATATAACCTGCAATAGTTGTCATTCTTTCGTCGCCAGCAGCCTGTTTGCTGACCCAAGCCGAACGAACAGCCGTATAAATAAGTGCAAGAACCCCAAAAAGAGGTACTAAGTAAATGATATTTTCCATTAAAGAGAGATAAAATTAAATTGTAAATTGAATTTGTGTATTAGAATACCAAAAATTTGAATTTTTTACGAGAATTCAAATAAAAATTTTGTTTTTTTTGTAAATTAAAGGAAATTATATGGATTTATGAAGAAAATTGCATAAAAAAGACCACTATATTTTGAAATATAAAGACAATTCGTAAGATGATTAAATAATAAATTAAGTTTTAATGAAAAATACTTTTATAACGATTTTATTCAGTTTATTTTCGTCGTTTGTATTTGCTCAAAATTTTGATTCACTAATTTCAAAATCAGAAAAAGAACAATTTTTTAATCAACAAAATGAAATTTTGATGCTGCTTTTTGATGGAATAGAAATCAGTAACAAACACCAAAAAAATGAGGTAAAATGGAAACCTAATTTTTATGAAGAAAAGGAATACCCAAGTTCTGATGACAGTTTTTCTTATACACAATTAGATACAGTCTTTTTTTATGAAGAATACAAAACTAAAAAGGCAGTTGTTATTTTTGCGACTTATGTGTACGAAAATAATAAAGTAATTAATTGTCACTCTTGCGCTCCTAATATTTCAGTTGCTACTTTCAAATATGATGAAAACTCAAAAGAGTGGAAAGTAGATAAGTTTGAGAAAATAAGCAGGCTATTTTATTTCACTTTGGCTTTACACACATGGGAGTGGATGATTCTTGGACTACTATTTATGACTTATACTGGATGAAAGAACTGAAAACTATCAGAACTTATCATGATAATTCAGGTTATTACCCAAAGAGTGAGAAAGAAAAAATTGTTATAATAGATACAGATATAGAGTTTGAAAAAGTAAAAAGGAATATTATGATTTGATAATCACTACAAAAGTCAAAGGTTCTACAAGTGTAGAAGTTTTTGAATTCAAAAATGTAGAAGGTTACGTTATTGGAAGGAGAATTAAATAAACTACTACTTCTAATTTGTTAATTAATTGATATTCAATGAATTAAATTCGTAATTGTTCCATTAAAGAATAATAATCAGACTTAAAAAAAAATCAATCATCAACAACGTTTTTATGCCTTGTTGATGATTGAAAATGATAGTATTTCTATTTATCCAAATACTTCGCATACGTACTCAAATCTTTATCTCCTCTTCCCGAAAGATTGATAATGACTACTTTTTTATCAAAATCTTTATCATCTGCTTTCAAATTATTCAAAACTGCTAAGGCGTGAGCTGATTCTATGGCTGGAATAATTCCTTCTAAAAGAGCGAGTTCTTTACCTGCTTGCATTGCTTCCTCATCTGTAACAGCATAAAATTTTGCTCGTTTGCTATCGGCTAAATGTGCGTGTAAAGCTCCAATTCCTGGGTAATCTAAACCTGCCGAAATAGAATACGGCTCAACTACTTGTCCGTCTAAAGTTTGCATCAAAAGCGTTTTGCTTCCATGCAAAACTCCTAATGTTCCACAAGCTATTGTTGCAGCCGTTTCTCCACTAGAAATACCCATTCCTGCTGCTTCTGCACCGATAAGTTGAACGTTTTTTTCAGCAATATAATGATAAAATGCCCCTGCTGCATTGCTTCCTCCACCTACACAAGCGATTACATAATCTGGATTTGGTGTACCTTCTTTTTCTATAAGTTGGTTTCGCATTTCTTCGCTAATCACAGATTGAAACCAAGCCACCATTTCAGGATACGGATGAGGCCCCACAACCGAACCAATAATATAATGTGTATCTACTGGATTATTTATCCAATAACGCATCGCTTCGTTGGTTGCATCTTTCAATGTTTTGCTACCAGAAAGAGCTGGACGAACTTCTGCACCCAACATTTTCATGCGTTGAACATTAGGCTGTTGTCTTTCAATGTCTATTTCGCCCATAAAAACGATACATTCCATTCCCATAAGAGCGCAAACCGTTGCAGTTGCTACTCCGTGCTGTCCTGCACCTGTTTCGGCTACGATTTTATTTTTACCTAATTTTTTGGCTAAAAGAACTTGTCCGACCGTATTATTTACTTTATGTGCGCCTGTGTGATTGAGGTCTTCACGTTTTAAGTAGATTTTTGCACCATATTTTTCGGATAAGCGTTTTGCAAGATAAAGAGGTGTAGGTCTTCCCACATAATCTCTCAATAAATATTGAAATTCCTTTTTAAACTCTTCGTCTGTTTGCAGAGCATAATAGGCTTTTGTGATTTCCTCAATATTTGGATATAACATCTCGGGAATGTATGCACCTCCAAATTGTCCGTAATAACCACGCTCATCAGCTATTTTGGAACGTAAAACTTCTTTTTCTGCACTTTTTATAATTGATTCTGGTTGTTGTATCATTACTTTTTTATACTTTAAGCTAGGTTTTTTGAATTGTATTCTACCAATCTTGACCTAAATTTACAAACTATTTTTTACTTTATTTTTATGACACTTGGAAAGTATCAGCTACTTAAAACTAATCTCGAGCAAATGTAAAGCAATCTGTTCTTAATTTATGTTTTGAAATAATAATTGTAAATAAATTTGAAATGCAAAGTAAATGTTTTTCCTAATCTTAATTTTCAAAGTTTTGAAGGAAAATAACTTACAACAAAAGAATAAATCGTAATTTTGTTTCTTCAATGTTATTTATAAATTTACTTACTCTTCTCAATTCTAGTGGAAAAAACGACTTCTTTTACGCCTCCTGCTTCTCAAAATCCGAATAGTTCTGACAAAGAAAAAAAACGCTTCGCACAAGTTCCGATTCTGCTTTCTTCTATTTTTATCATTGCTGTCTGTGGAATTTTGTACGAACTTTTGATAAGTAGTATTTCGACTTATTTTTTGGGAAGTAGTATTCTTCATTTTTCCATTACGATTGGTCTTTTCTTGTCTGCCATGGGTTTAGGCTCATTTTTGAGTAGATATGTCTATCGAAATTTATTGGATTGGTTTGTTGTCATCGAAACCATTCTTGGGCTTGTTGGAGGGTGTTCTACTTTGATTTTGTATTTTAGTTATACGGTTTTAGACAATTATTATGCTGTTGCGCTTATTATTATTGTGTTTTTGGGAGCTTTTGTAGGATTAGAAATTCCTATCGTAACTCGTCTTTTGAAAGAACATGACAACTTGAAAGATACGATTTCAAATGTTTTGGCTTTTGATTATTTGGGTTCTTTGGTGGCTTCGGTTGCTTTTCCGTTGCTTTTGCTTCCTTTCTTAGGACTTATGCGAACGGCTTTTTTTATTGGAATGATAAATCTTTTGATTGCCATTTTTAATGCGTGGGTTTTTAGAAAAGAATTAAAAAATGCTGCTGCAAAATTGGCTTTCTCTGGAATTTCGATGGCTGTTTTACTTATTGGTTTTATTTATTCGTTTCAAATAAGTGATTTTTTTGAGCAAATGATGTATCAAGATGAAATTATTTATTCTGACCAAACACCTTATCAGCGTATCGTAGTAACAAAATATAAGAAAAATACACAACTTTTTATCAATGGAAATTTACAATTTTCTACTTTAGATGAATACCGTTATCACGAAACACTCGTGCACGTTCCTGCGCTTCTAACAGGGCATTTAGAAAATGTTTTGATTTTGGGAGGTGGCGACGGTTTGGCAGTTCGTGAGCTTTTAAAATACGATGAAATTGAAAGCATTGATTTAGTAGATTTGGATAAAGCGATTACAAACTTAGCAAAGCACAACCGAATTTTTAGAGAAGTAAATCAAAATTCACTTGCCAATCCAAAAGTGAAAGTTTATAATGTAGATGCTTTTAAGTTTGTAGAAGATTCTGAAAAGCAATATTCTTTAATTATTGTAGATTTGCCAGACCCTCATGAAGCTTCTTTGGGAAAACTCTATTCAGTAGAATTTTATCGTTTGGCTAAGAAAATTTTGTCAAAAGATGGCGTTTTGATTACTCAATCTACTTCACCTTATTTTGCGCCAAAACCGTTTTGGTGTATTCAAAAAACGATGCAAGAAGCCTTTCCGTCTGCTTTGCCTGCAAATGTTTATGTTCCTGCTTTTGGAATGTGGGGATTTAGTATGGGAATAAATAATCCAAAATTCAATCAAAATGACAGCACAAGTATTGGACTTCCTTCTCAAAAACAGTTAGATAAAATCTATAAGGAACTCACTCTAAAAATGGAAAAACGAAAGTTAGATTTGAAATATTTAGCTCCTGAAATTTTGCCCAAATTATTCGTTTTTGATAAAGATATGTTTTATGATATAGATTTTGAAGGAACAGGAGAAGGCGATTCTATCAAAGTAAACCGTTTGGACAATCAAATTTTGATTCAATATTATGAACAAAGTTGGAAGCGTTGGGAATAGAAAACCAATTTAGAAGGTAAATTTTAGAAGTCAGAAGTAAATGAAAATAAGAATGAATTATATTTTGTAGGGAACTGTCAGTCAGCGTATCTAAAATGGCTTGTCTTTTCCTATGCCAGTATTTTGCATTTCTGTAATAAAAAACTGCAATAAATTTTGTATATTGATATAAATTAAACCACTCATAATAAGCAAATTAGGTAAAATAATATGCAAACTCAACCATCAGATTTTGATAGCACAAAACAAACTCAACCTCTAACTTTTGAGAAGTATGTGGAAATAGAGGAACACAACAACCAAAAATACGAATACCATGACGGATATATCAAAGCTATGGCAGGTGGAACAGTTTATCATGGTGTAATTTGTGGAAATGTTCATGGAAAAATATGGGCAATTTTAGATGATAAAAACGGAACATGTCAAGTTATGAATAGTGAGATAAAATTATCTATTCAGGAAAAAAACAAATATGTATATCCTGATTGTATGGTAATTTGTGGCGATGTAGAACGAAATGAGGAACAAAAAGAAGCTGTTACAAATCCTATAGTAATTATTGAGGTTTTGTCTAAATCAACAGCAGCTTATGATAGAGGAGATAAATTTTTTTACTACAAAAAAATAAAAAGTTTGCAGCAGTATATTTTGATAGAACAAGATAAGCCTCAAATAGATATTTATACAAGAAACAAAGTAGTAGGAGAAAATGAAGAAAATATGCTTTGGAAAATTGATAGAATAGAAGGATTAGATAGTTTTTTAGAACTTACTTCAATAAATATAAAAGTTTCTCTAAAATCGATTTATAAAAATGTGGAGTTTCCACCAGTAAAAGAAGACGAAGAAAAGTACAACAAGGAAAAAAACAAATAAGACAAAAAAAGGAATTTGATTTTATTCAAATTCCTTTTTTATATTCAAATGAATTAATTAGCATTCACTTCATACCTCTAAATTCTGATTTCTAACTTTATTTTTACTCTCCACTCGCAGCAGCCGACAAACGCTCTGCATTTTCAGCAAGTTTTAGCTCTTCGATAAATGCTCCAATATCTCCGTCCATTACGTTAGGCAAATTAAAGACACTAAAGTTTATTCTGTGGTCAGTTACACGTCCTTGTGAATAGTTGTAAGTACGAATTTTATCCGAACGGTCGCCACGTCCTACCATTGAGCGACGAGTTTCTGAAGTTTCAGCATTTTGCTTTTGTAGTTCCATATCATACAGACGAGCTTTCAAAACTTTCAATGCTTGTTCAAAATTCTGAATTTGCGAACGTCCATCTTGACATTCTACTACTAATCCTGTTGGAAGGTGAGTCAAGCGAATAGCTGATTCTGTCTTGTTTACGTGCTGTCCACCTGCTCCTGATGCTCTAAACGTATCTTTTTTGACATCACCCATATCAAGGTTGATTTCTACGGCATCTGTTTCTGGCAAAACGGCAACTGAGGCAGCCGAAGTATGAACACGCCCTTGACTTTCCGTATCTGGCACACGCTGAACACGATGCACACCCGATTCGTATTTGAGTTTTCCGTAGGCTTCATTTCCTGTAACCGAAACGATAATTTCTTTGTAGCCTCCTGCTGTGGCTTCACTAAATGAGATAATATCCCACGTCCATTTCTGAACCTCTGCAAAACGCTGGTACATTCTGTATAAATCACCTGCAAAAATACCAGCTTCATCGCCTCCAGCACCTGCACGAATTTCAAGAATAGCGTTTTTATCGTCGTCTGGGTCTTTAGGAATAAGTAGGGTTTTGATTTCGGTTTCTATTTTTTCTTGTTTTGGCTCTAATTCTTCAAGCTCCTGTTTTGCCATTTCTCTAAAATCTTCATCTTTTTCTTCTCTCAAAACAGACTTCGCACCTTCAATATTACTTAATACCTTCTCATATTCTTGATATTTAAGATCAATTTTTTCTAAGTCTTTGTATTCTTTGCTCAATTTTGCATAATTTTCCATGTCCTTCATAAGGTCAGGATTCATCATTTCCTCACGAACATCATGAAAACGTCTTCTAATTTCTTCTAATTTATCTACCATATTGATTTAATTCTTGAATGTAAGGGCGTATATTTTTTAAAAAAATGTAAAAATACTTTTTGAAAATTGAGTACAAATATACAATAATAATTTGAGTATTTTTGACCAAATGCTTTACTTAAATGAAAGGGTTCAATAAAAAAACTTTACCTTTGCACTATTAAATGTAGCATACTCTTTAGAGTGTGAGAAAATGTACCGTACACTTTAGTGTGCGAGTATGCTGTACCGTACCTTTTAAGGTGCGAAAAAATAAAGATACAACCAACGCCCTAAAAATAGATTTATGTTAAGAACGCATACTTGTGGAGAACTTCGCCTTTCGGACGTAGAAAAACAGAAAAAAGAAAATCAAGAAATTATCCTTTGTGGTTGGGTACGTCGTATTCGTGATAAAGGAAAATTACTTTGGATTGACCTTCGTGATAGATACGGAATCACGCAGCTTTTCTTAGAAGAAGATAGCACAGACCCAAAATTGTTAGAACTCGTCAGAGAAAAAATGGGGAGAGAGTGTGTCATCAAAGCAACAGGAAAACTGATTGAGCGCACATCTAAAAACCTAGATATTCCGACAGGAGAAGTAGAATTAAAAGTTACAAGCCTTGAGATTTTGAATGAATCTAAAACGCCTCCTTTTTTGGTAGAAGACGATACAGATGGAGGCGATGAGCTTCGTATGAAGTACCGTTATTTGGATTTGCGTCGTCCAAAACTTCAAAATAATATGATGCTTCGCCACAAAATGGCACAAGCCATGCGTAGATATTTGGATGCAAAAGATTTTATGGAAATAGAAACGCCATTTTTGATAAAATCTACTCCTGAAGGCGCACGAGATTTTGTAGTTCCTAGTCGTATGCACCCCGGAGAATTTTATGCTTTACCACAAAGTCCACAGACTTTTAAGCAGATTTTGATGGTTTCTGGATATGATAAATATTTCCAAATTGTTCGTTGTTTTAGAGATGAAGATTTGAGAGCCGACCGTCAGCCAGAGTTTACTCAAATTGACTGCGAAATGTCATTTGTTTCTCAAGAAGATATTCTAAATAATTTTGAAGGTCTTTTGAAATATCTTTTCAAAGAACTAAAAGGAATCAATATCGAAAATGATTTTCCTAGAATGACGTATGACGAAGCGATGAAAACGTATGGAAACGACAAGCCAGATATTCGTTTTGGAATGAAGTTTAAGGAAATGAACGAAGTTACAAAAGGAAAAGATTTTAAAGTTTTTGATGATGCAGAATTAGTTGTAGGAATAAATGCAGAAGGTTGTGCAGATTATTCTCGTAAGCAATTAGATGCTCTTACAAATTTTGTCAAAAAACCTCAAATCGGTGCAACAGGACTTATTTATTTGAAAGTTAATACTGACGGAACACTAAAATCTTCAGTAGATAAATTTTTTGGTGTTGAAGATTTAAAAAAATGGGCAGAGCTGTTTGATGCAAAAGCAGGTGATTTAATTTTGGTTTTGGCAGGAAATGCAGACAAAACTAGAAAAGCCATGAGCGAACTGCGCTTACAAATGGGCAATCAATTAGACCTTCGTAAAGCTGATGATTACAAACCTCTTTGGGTGCTTGATTTTCCTTTATTAGAATGGGGAGAAGAAGAAAACCGTTGGTTTGCGATGCACCACCCTTTTACTTCTCCCAAAAAAGAAGATTTAGAAAAATTAAATACAAATCCTGCTGATGTTCGTGCCGATGCCTATGATTTGGTTCTGAATGGCGTTGAAATTGGTGGAGGTTCTATTCGTATTTATGATAGAGCTTTACAAGAAAAAATGTTGTCGTTCTTAGGTTTTTCTGATGAAGAAGCAAAGGCTCAATTTGGTTTCTTAATGGACGCTTTCGAATATGGTGCGCCTCCTCATGGTGGAATTGCACTCGGTTTTGACCGTCTGTGTGCGCTCTTCGGTGGCGAACAAAGTATTCGTGATTTTATCGCTTTCCCTAAAAATAATGCAGGAAAAGATTTGATGATTGATGCGCCTTCTAAAATTGATGAAAAACAACTTGATGAATTGGAAATTAAAGTTGATTTGAAAGCTAAGGTTTAGATTTTTTTCAAACCTATAAGGTTTTTAAAAACCTTATGGGTTTTTTATTTCTTAAACAAAATCAACGTAATTTTTTCAGGTTTTCCATTCTGTCCGTTTTCTTGTTTGTAGTAATAATCTGCAATAAAATCTTCAAAATCTACGATAAAGTAAAATAGAAAATCACGTACTTGATAAAAATCTATATTTCCGTAAGTATGTTTCAAAAGTTCGGTCATTCGGTAGGAAACCTTTACTTTTTCTAACAAATTATTTATTTTTCTTACGCCTTGTGCTGCCTTACTTGTTGCTTTTTCATCGATTAAAGTAAAAGATTGATTCAAGATTAGAGGTTCATTTTTCTCTAATTTCATAAACTGACTTATAAAACTAGAATAGGCTTTTTCGATAGGAAACTCAAAGCTAAAATTGGAAATGAGATTTGATTTTGATTCTTGATGTTTATTATAAATCTCTAACGCAGCTCGTTGTTCTTTTTTATAAATTTTTCCTATTTCTATTCCATTTGTTTTTTTGTGA
The DNA here is from genome assembly GCA_002784125.1 of Flexibacter sp. CG_4_10_14_3_um_filter_32_15. Lineage (GTDB taxonomy): Bacteria > Bacteroidota > Bacteroidia > Cytophagales > Bernardetiaceae > Bernardetia. Next base: position 3,065 of record PFKD01000020.1, on the reverse strand, counting down.
ATGGTAAGTTCTGGTTTGTCATATTTATTGTGATAATGGTCAATTACAATTTTTTCCCACCCTTTTGGTTGTGCGAGTGGGTTATTTGCTGCTGGATGCCATTGATGAAAAACAGGCGATTTTTCAGCATTGAGCCATTTCATTTCTAATTTTCCGTCTTTATTCTCTGCATATTCATAATTCAATAAACGTCTATTCAAATCTTTGTCTTCTATTCCCCAAAGTCTGTAATATTCATCAAAAGCTCCTATTTCTTTTAGTTTTTGGGTCGGAATAACGACAATTCCCATAGCCGATTCTTTACTACTTTTTTCAAATTGACTTAGATTATCTATTTTCAAACTATTATTTTCTATGTATTTGTCATACTCAAAACCTTCATTCAAATAAAAACATTGATAATGCAAAAGTGTATTTTGAGTTGCGTTTTTATCTACGTCTTTCAAAAAATTAGGTGAATAAATCATATCTACATCAGCAATGATACAATGATCTCCTTTTGCTAAGTAAATTCCATTATTGATAGAAGCCGAACGAGACCAAAACATTCCTCTTACTTCATTAAAAATATAATTTACCTTATCCAAAGTTGCACAAAAATCTTCTAATTCATCAGAAATAGAAATATCACTTCCATAATCTATAAAAATGACTTCATAATCGCTAGTATAATTCTGATTTTGAAGAGACAACAAACAACGTTTTGCAATCTGTGTATCTCTGTTGCGATACGGAACAATAAAAGAGAATTTTGTCATAAATTAGAAAATAATTTTTTTAGTCTGTAAAGAAAATAGTTATTATTGTTAGTGTAAAGAGTAGCCGAAGTTACTGATAAAATAATTTTCACATTAATCAAAACTTCTCTTTATTACTGCAATCAAATTAGGAATTTTACTAGGCAAAAGAGAAGCAAATTTTCCTATGATTATGTTCTCTCTTATTGTGGTAATCTTATTACATCTTACTTCACTAGGTTTTGGCAATGATCTTGAAAGATTTTCATTGATTAGAAAATAAGAAAACATATCATTTCGCAAACTACTTGTTATTGGACAAAGCAAATAATCATTATCCAAAGAATTTGATTCATTACTACTAACAATAATAGCTGGTCTTTTTTTGCTCTGAGAAAAATCGTCAGAATAAGGATAATTTACCCAAACTAAATCTCCTTGTTTGTATTTATTCATTTATTTTTCAATTTGAGTTTCATCAAAAAAACTATCCCAAACGTCATCTTCTTTAGTGTTCCAGCTACTTTCGAAAGACTCAAAACTAAGTTTTGTAAGCTCATCGACACTAAATTCTTGTTCATTGTTTTCTATCACTTCTATATTCAAACGTTTTGCTAGTTGAACCAACATAGCCAAATCATTCAAATTATTTGTTTTGAAAGTTATGTTCATAATTTTAAACTATTTGATTAAAAAATATAAAATACAATATACAAAAATCAGAGCAAATACGAGTTACTTTTGTTTCTTAGAAACAGAAACAGAAACATGAACAACTGCAAAAAGCAAAATAGAAACCGTTATTCCAAACAAATTGGCATCTAATTCATAAGGCAACTTCAAACCCTCTAGCTTTTGTAATAAAATCAAAATGAGTGTGGTCGTTCCTCCTCCTATCATCGCTACAAGAGCAGCAGCAGGACTTGGATTTTTGATAAAAAGCATTGCCAAAACAGGCACAAACAACCCCGAAACCATAAAAGCATACGAATAAAGCATCAGTTCCAAAACGTTTTGCATGTGCAGCGCAAGCAGAATCGCAAACGCACCAATGACAAAAGTAAGGAGTTGAGAAAGAACTAAATTATTTGCTATTTTCTTTTTAAAACGTCCAATAATATCAGTCATTAAGTTTCCAGAAGCTGCCATCAAACAACTATCTGCCGTCGACATAATGGCTGAAAAATAAGCCGAAAGCATCAAGCCCATAAGACCAACTGGAAGCATAGTACGAAGCAAAAGAGGCAAACCCATTTCTGCATCTAATGGATTTGTTGCAGCCGTAGCCACCGAAAAACCAGCATCAGCAAAAGCTCCTTGCAAATAAGCTACTTTAGCAAACATTCCCAACAAAACACCCATAAAAGCCATAAACGGATATTCGAAAACCCCTGCAATACGCCACGCACGAATCGCTGTTTTTTCATCTTTTGCTGCATAAATTCGTTGATAAAGTGTCATTCCGACAAACCAAATAGGCACAATCGTGATAAACCAATTTATGGCTTGAGAAACTGTAATATTTCCAAATGAAAGCATTTCGGAAGGTAAATACTCGTTTATTCCTTCCATTCCACCTACAAAATAATACCCCATCGGAAGACCAATTCCGACAAGACCAGTCAAGAGAATAATCCATTGTACTGTATCGGTATAAATCACAGCTTTTATTCCACCAAAAACAGTATAAAGAACAGCCACAACGCCCATTGCCCAAACAGCTTGTTCTAGCGTAATAGCCGTTGGAAAGGTTGCAGAAGCCAGTTTTGCACCAGCTAAAATCTGACTACTAGAAAAACCGACATAACCAATCAATGAAATAATACCTGCTGCAAGTGCAACATTTTTGGTATAATAATACTCAACAGCTTGTGGAAAACTAAGTAGTTTTTTCTTTTTTGCAATCGGATAAACTTTAGGAATCAAATAGACAGCACTTAGCCACGCCCCCAAAAGACCAGTAAATAACATCCAACTTCCTGCAATGCCTATCGAAAAACCCAGTCCACCTAGTCCAATCGAAAAACCTCCACCTACATCTGTTGCCACTACGGAAAGTCCGATATGTCCTGCCGAAAGTCCACGCCCACCTACATAATAATCTTCGTCCGACTTATTGGTGCTATAAAAATAAAAACCAATAGCTAAAAGAGCAATAAAATAAACAATAAAAATACTACTATCTATCCAATGTAAATCCATTAAAACCGTTTTTTTGATAATTTTGAAATAATATTCTGACAACTACGGACTTTCTCCTTTTATTTGTTTCATAAATTCATCAATTTGTTGTTGAGTAATATTTTCTTTTTCCATCCATTCTACAAT
>PFKD01000324.1:208-5908 GCA_002784125.1 Flexibacter sp. CG_4_10_14_3_um_filter_32_15 | reverse complement strand
TTAAACGAGTACATTTTTTTTTCGTGCGTTTACCCTAATTTTTATTTGATTTTCAGTTTTTGTAGCTTATTTTAGCGTGAGAAAAATGTACCGAAAACTTTAGTTTTCGTAACTGGATAAAGTCCGAATTTTAATTTTATTTTGGTACGATATTCATATAAATATTCAAAAAAAATAGCCATATAAAAAAAGACTGACCTTTTGGGACAGTCTCTTTCTATACTCAAACTAAAGCTCAAGCTACATTTTTTATTGTAAAACGTGAATCCAACCTCTACATGTATCTCCGTCTGGCGAAGTTAAATAATAGTAATACATAGCTGGCTGTGCTTTACTTCCCCAATCATTATTGTAATCATCAGCAGAAAAAACTTCTTCTCCCCAACGATTATAAATTGTGAGTTTCCAGCCTGGGTTGGCTTTATCCAAAACAAAAGTTTCATTGAGTCCGTCGCCATTTGGTGTAATTACATTTGGAGGCAAAACATTATCAACCGTAACTGTCGTGGTTTGTTCTTCATCACAAACTCCATTCGAAGCCTTTAGTTTTATGGTATAAGTTCCTGCTTGTGTGTAAGTATATTCTGTAGGATTAGAAACATTGATTGAATCTCCGTTTCCTAAATCCCAAACCCAATTTCCATTTCCTGTATTTTGACTATTAAATAAAATTGTTGCAGGTGCGCCACATTCAGGCGAGTGCTGAACATCAAAATCAAGAACCAATTTATCCACTATCGTAACCGTAACTGTACTATCTGTAAAACAACCTCCATCAATATTAGAAATTCGGACGTTATACGTAGTCGTTTGGTCGGGTGATGCGATTGGATTACGGATAGTTGGGTCGCTTAGCCCTGTTGTTGGTGTCCATTCAAATTCATCTCCACCTACTACATTTAGCTCTGCACTTTCTCCTCTACAAATAGTCGGACGTTCAGGCATTCTGATTGTTGATAAAAAGATATTATTATCATCAATAACAGAGTTTGCACTTTGAGAAAGTGAATCTTGACACAATGAATTTTCTACACGCAATGTAATCGTATAGACTCCTTCACTATCATATTGAAAAGGTGCAGGATTGCGAACTGTTGAGGTTCTTCCATCTCCAAAATCCCAAAAGAAAGACGTTGCACCTACCGTATTATTAATAATTTCTACAATCGGTATTTTATCACATCTATCTACAATAATGACATCAAAATCGGGTCTTAGTTCTGGCAAAACTTCAATCGTTACTTCTTCTTCTTTTACACAACCATTTGGCGTAGTAATACTGACTGTATAAGTCGTCGTTTCGGTTGGCGAAGCAATCGGATTTGAAATGTTAGGATTGCTTAATCCTGTTGTTGGTGTCCAACTAAAACCTATCCCTTCGCCAGCTTCTAGTTGTAGAGATTGCCCCAAACAAATAGATCTGTCAGGCGAAATAAAGAAATTATTAGTATAAAAATTAAACTCTTTGGTAAGAGAATCCGAACAAAGAGCATTTCCTATTATTAATTTTATTCTATAATTCCCTGTCGAATCATAACGAAGGTTAGTAGGGTTTGGAGAAGTGGAGGTTTGTCCATTTCCAAAATCCCATAAATACGAAGTTGCGCCAATGGTATTATTTACAATACTTACTGTCGGAAATTCATCGCAAAGATTGGATTGTACAATATCAAAATCAGGTATAAGCTCTGGCAAAACTTCAATCGTTACGTCTTCTTCTTTTACACAACCATTTGGCGTAGTGATACTGACTGTATAAGTTGTCGTTTCGGTTGGCGAAGCAATCGGATTTGAGATGTTAGGATTGCTTAGTCCTGTTGTTGGTGTCCAACTAAAACTTGTACCTTCTCCTGCTTCTAGTTGAAAAGACTGTCCCAAACAGATAGATTTATTAGGGGAAACAAAGAAATTGTTGGTAGAATAATCAAACTCTTTAGTAAGTGAATCTGAGCAAGCAACATTTTCTAGTATTAATTTTATTCTATAATTTCCTGTTGAATCATAACCAAGATTAGTAGGATTTGGAGAAGTGGAGGTTTGTCCATTTCCAAAATCCCATAAATACGAAGTTGCTCCAACTGTATTATTTACAATACTGACTGTCGGAAATTCATCACAAAGATTAGACTGTACAATATCAAAATCTGGAATAATTTCTTCTCCTACTACCATTCTTATTTCTCGTTCTTCTTCACAGCCATTTCTGCCTGTTACTTTTACGGTATAAGTAGTTGTTTCTGTTGGAGAAGCAATCGGATTTCCAATAGTTGGGTTGCTAAGTCCTGTTGTTGGTGTCCACTGGTAGGAAGTTCCTCCTGTTACATTGAATTGTACAGATTGCCCAAAACAGATTGTAGTATCTCCACTAAATGTAAATACATCTGGTGCAATTACGATTTGCTGACTAACAGAATCTCTGTCATCACAAATGTCATTTACAGCGACTAATTTTATGGTATAAGTTCCTTCTGTATAAGTTTGAGCTGGGGGAGTGAGAGCCGTAGAAGTTTGTCCATTTCCAAAATCCCACAAATAAGAAGTTCCGTTTTGAGTAGTATTTATAAACGTAATAACAGGGTTTTGAGAACAGGGGTCGCTAATATTAAATGTAAAACTAGGAATTAGTTCATCTAAAACAGTAATCGTAGTAGTCAACTCTTTACGACAACCTGCTGCATTTTGTGTTGTGAGTGTGTAAGTTGTTGTTTCTGTTGGTGTGGCTACTGGGTTTGGACTTCTTGGGTCGCTTAGTCCTGTTGTTGGTGTCCAAAGGTAGTCTGTTCCTCCACTTGCACGGAGTTGTACGGATTGTCCTTTACAAATTGTGGTATCAGGAGAAATTGCAAAATCGGCAGGAGCAACAGAAATAGTGAGGTAAGCTGTATCCGATTTAATACATAAAAAAGGGTTTCTAGCAATTAGTCTGACTCTGTATCTTCCTGCTTGGGTAAATGTAAAAGGCACATTGTCATCTTGAGTAGAAGTTCCTAATCCTGCAAAATCCCATTCGTACGTAATTCCTTCTACACTTCTGTTTAGAAAAGTAACATCAAAAGGAACACAACCACTAATATCATCAGCAGAAATAAAGTCAGCTTTCAAAACACCTAATTCTATCTTAAATGCAGCATTATTGCAATTAGGAGAATTGTTTCTGTTAGAATAAGCTCCTGCTGTAGTAACAAATCCACTTCCTGTACACGCACAAACAGCTTGATAAATAGTTCCTGTTTTTTTATCAAAACGGCTTGTACCTCCATCTACATGTTCTCTAACATACGATGTTCCTCCAAAAAAACTACCATATACCAAATCAGTAGCATTTTCACTCAAAATCATTGTATAAAAGTCATTTCCACCTAAATCTGTAACAGATTGAAGTGCATTTGATGTAGTAGGCATTCCCATTACATTAATATTTGAGAGATAAGTAGGTTCAGAAGAACTCGAATAAATATTATTACTCCCCCAACCTGCTAGATAAATATTTCCACAATCGTTTACCATGAATGCCGTTGGTGTAATACCAGGTTGAAAATCACGCCCTCCTACGACTGTTGCCATGAGAGTGTTATTTAGATTTGGAGAAATTTTACGAATAAATAACCCTCCTCTATTATTAGAATATACTCCATTTGTTATGGGTTGAGAACCTTGTGTTTGTCCGAAAACAAATACATTATCGCTCAAATCTACATCGACATAATAGGCTTGGTCATACGCAACTGTTCCCAAATAACTAGCTCCTTGCCATGCAAAATTAGAGGCATAACGAACAATAAATCCGTCTATTTCTCCTCTATAAAAAGACTGCATTGTTCCACCATGAGTAATTAGGTCATTACTCATTGTTCCTCCTACAACATAAATATCTCCAACAGAAGAAAGTTGAATGCCAAAAGCAGCATCTAAATTATTTCCTCCTACATACGTACTCCAAAGTAAAGAACTAAGATTGGAATTAAACTTAGCCACTACTCCTTCTTGTCGTCCTTGAAACGTAGTACGGTGTGCCGAAACCATAGGAAAGTCCCCCGAATTAGTTGTACTGGCAATATAAATATTACCATTTGGATCTAAGACAACTTCATTACGTACTTCATCTCCATAATTTTTTACTAGCTCATTATTGATTGCTCCTACTCCTCCACCCAATCGGATAGTATTCAGACCATCATTTCCACTTCCTCCAAAAAAAGTGCTTCCTGTTAGTGCGCTTCCATTAGCACTCAATTTGGATATAAAAATATCTGAACCATTAGGAAAAAGATAATTACTTAATATACGAGCATCAGTTCCACCATTAAATGAATTGTCATAAGCTGATATAGTAGGAAAGTTTGCAGAACCTGTTATTCCCAAAATAATCAATTCATTGCTACTATTAACTATCATACTAGAAGGAACATCAGATGAGTTTCCCCCTAAAAACGTAGCATAAAATAGACCACTTCCTTGTGCATTGTATTTCAAGATAGCAACATCTACCTGTCCATCAAAAGTAACATCAAATGCACCTGCCGTTACAGGAAAACCACCTCCAAAAACAGTTCCACCAGAGTATAAATTTCCATCATTATCATACGTTGCAGTATTTCCCCAGTTATCTGATAAAGCACCTGAAAAGGTAGAAAAGATTAGAACTGGGTCAATGATTAGTTCATAGTTTTTGTCATAGCCTTTCGGAAAATCAAAAGTAACTTGTGGTGTTTTATCTTTTCCTTTTTTTTGTTTTAAGACAAATTTTGAAGGCACTTCTATTTTTTTTCCATCAATGATTTGATAACAATAAGGAGCTTGTTCGATAATTTTATTTATCGAAGTTTGGATATGCAAATGCCCACTTTCTAAAGTTACTTTTTCAGCATAGTTATAATTCATAGCTATTTGAGAAGCATCAGCACCAGCAGCTACAATAAAATCATATTTTAATTGTTCTTGTTGGAGATACAAATGAAGGTTTATATTCGGATAGATTTCTTGGTAGGTAAGTTCTGCATATCCTCTAGCATTTTCAGCCCATTTGCTACGGTCATTTCCTAAGAAATAATTAAATTTTGTTTCATGCTTTTCCTCTGAAATTATTTTTGGAGAAGGATTGGCATTTTCAAACTCTACCAAAAAAGAATGTGCTTTGATTCCGTCTTTATGTTTTTCGTGTTCTTCTTCTGTTTCATCACTCACATCTTGACCATGTCCGTGTCTTAAAGCACTTTGATCATAGAAAGAATATTGCAATGAATTTTGACGAATAAATAAAAACCCTGATGGAATAGAAGCTCTATATTTTACTACATTATCCCATTGATTTTTATTCTCTATAAAAGTAAGAGGTGTTTTTACTTTGGGAGTAGTTACGGCTGTTTCTTCTGAATGATTTCCAGATTGATTCTCATGATTATGCGTAGCTGAAACAGTTGTTTGTAAGAAAGGAGAAGCGATATTATCTTGTCCAAAAGTATCTAAAGGCACAAAAGCCATAAGAGAAATGAAAGACAAGAAATAAAAAAGAAAGATATTTTTTTTCATTGGTTAAAATAATTGAAAGACTTAAATTGATACAAACAATAAAAAGTCAAGTAAAAATACTATTTTTTATAAAAATTGTTAAAAATAAATACATCTCCATTTTATCAGAGAATTTGATTTTTAATCAATCCATTTTTAGTGAGTCATATTTTTTTCGGAAAAGTTAAAAAA
>PFKD01000324.1:0-131 GCA_002784125.1 Flexibacter sp. CG_4_10_14_3_um_filter_32_15 | reverse complement strand
CATCTCTTTATAACGAAAAGATTTAGACATTTTCAGAAAATCATAGCGCTATTTTCAGGCACTAGAGTAAGTAAAGGTCTTGTTCCCGGATATTTTTTATGTGCTTCATTGAAAACTCTGACAGGATTCTT
>PFKD01000017.1 GCA_002784125.1 Flexibacter sp. CG_4_10_14_3_um_filter_32_15 | reverse complement strand
TGTAGCTCTAATAAAGTTCATTTTTGAGGTTCTACAAAGGTTACGTTGCGCTGCAACTGAAAATCAAATACTTAAAAATGTCACTCATGTTGAGGTTAAAAAAATAAATTATTTTACTGGCTTGTAATCTAACAATTCAGTTTGATTTATCAAATTGATTTCGTAGTCTTTTCGTTCTAAAATTGATTTTATTTCAAAATAGAATTAGCCAGTTAAAGTTCCTAACTATTTTGTTCTATTTACTACAATTTTTCGTTAGATTTGTTTTATTCAAAGATGGATAACTCTTCCAAAAATAACAACTCTACTATGAAAAATAAAATTAATTATATTTTATTCTCTACTTTTTTTTCTTTACTATTTTTCAGCTTTTCATTTTTCTTAAAAGCACAAGACAAAATTGAAAATAACACAGAAAATGATAGTTTTTATCAAAAAAAAATAAATTTAGCTTGGCAGAACAATCAAATAGATAGCACTTTATTTTTTTATCAAAGCTATTTAGAAGCATTAAATCTCAAAAAAGAAACTGAAAAGTATATCCTCTTCCAAGTAAAACGGCTTAAAGTTGCTTACTTAGTTGGAAATACAGAAGTTATAGAAAAATCAATTCAAGAACTGAAAGAATTAAAATTAAATCCTAAAAAAGAAGCTGAATTAATCCATCAAATTACCTTTCAAGAAGCAAAGTATCAGTATTGGAAAGGATTTTATCAAAAAGCAGTAGATTTATTTAAAAATATTCCGAATTACGAAGTACTCAAAAGTTATCAATTAGCTAATCGTTATGCAAATGTTGCAGATATGAATTTGGATTTTCTGAAAATAGAAAGGTTTGAAGATACAAAGTTTGAAACGGCATCCGAACAAACAGAACTTCTTAGTCAGCTTTTTACCTTATATGGAATGCCTAAAGAGGCTTTATTATTTGCTCAAAAATCTATTGATTATCTTCCCCAAGTGGCTAATGAAATTGAAAAAGTAAATGTTCAAATTGAATATGTAGAGATTTTATTTTTTCAAAATGAGATAGAAAAAGGTCAAGTTTTGTTGAGTAAAATACAAGAGATAACAAGCAAGTATGCTCTACAAACAGAGTTAGAGTTGCGTTGGTATTCACTCTCTTTGAAGAAATTATTGATCGAACGTCAAACAAAAAAAATAGAAGCTCTTAGTGATTCAGTCTGGATGCTTTGTCAAAAATTACCTACAACAAGTTTGCTTCTACAAACTCATATTTTATTGAGAAATGAAGCACTTACCCAAAATCGCAAATTGGAAGAAAGTGAAGAATTATTAAATCATTATATAGAGGTGTTTACAGAATTATATACTTCAAATGCTGTTCAAAATCAACGATTGTATGCCCATAAATCACTTTTCTATTTCTACAAACAATTTTATCAAAAAGCTATTGAATATTCAGATAAAATCATAGAGAATCCTATTGCTGAAGTTTCTACTGAAATAAATGCCTATAAAATGAATGCCCTTAGTTATTTTAAATTACGTAATTATGATAGCGCTTTATTTTATACAGAGGCATATTTAGACCTAACAAAAACATCGCTTGGACACAATCATTTGAATGTAGCTTTAGGATATTATTTATTTTCTACTATTTATAAAGGTCAAGGTAATTTACAACAAGCAATAGAATACGCCAAACGTGCTATCGAAATTAATGAATTGCAAGAACAGCCTAATTCGTCAGTTATTGCAGTTTATCACCAAGCGATTGCAAATGCTTATCTCAAATTAGAAGACTCTCAAAAAGCTCTTTTTCACAATTTGGAGTCTCAAAAAATACTAGAAAAAGTTTTTTTGCACAAAAAAAATTATGCATTAGGACAAATCTATACCAATTTAGGCATCGTATATCGCAATCTTAATAACTACGATTCTGCCTATTATTATCATCATCTTTCATTAGCTGCTGAAAATTCATTGCCAGAAAAAAATAGAAATCATGTTCGTATTGGAAAGGTATATAATAATTTGGGTTATGCCTTCGAAATGCAACACAACTATGATTCAGCTATTTATTATTATGATAAATCATTGGTAGAAAAAGAAAAAAGTAGTCAAATTTGGCACTCTTCAAATGTATTGAATAATTTAGCAAACTGTTTTGAAGCTATTTCTGACTTTAAAAAAGCAGAAGATTATTATAACCAGTCACTTGACGCAAATAGAGTCGGAAATGAATTTGCAGATTTGGAAGTCGCTTTGGATTCGTATAAGGGATTGGGTGGTTTGTCTGTTTTTTCGTTCTCTCAAAGAATAAAATATTATAGAAAAGCTGACGAGCTAATTGATAAAATGCGTTCTCAGTTACATACAGCCAATGATCAATTACTTATTAGTAAATTAACTACAGAAATTTATGGAAAAGCGCTTTCTGTTTGTTTTGGCGCTACAAAAATGAAGAATGTAGAAGAACAAGTTTATGAAGATGCCTTTTATTTTGCAGAAAAAAATAGGGCTTTTGTGTTACAAAAACAAATAGAGGAAGGGCTTGTCATGAATCAAATACCTGAAAGTTTGAGAAAGCAATACGTAGAATATATTTCATTGATAGACTATTACAAAAGAGAAGTTTCAGAATTAGAACAAAACAATCAAGAAAGTAGAGATAAGAAAATAAATGAGCAATTAATATATTATAATCAGCAAATAGTAGAAACTAGAGAAGCATACGAAACACTTAAAAAAAAATTATCTACCAACTTTACAAGTTTTCAAAACCTACAAGAATCCACAAAATTAGTTACAACACAAGAAATAAGAAAGAATTTAAAAGAAGATGAGCAAATGCTTGTGTATCAATGGTTTAAGCCTTATTTGTTTATTCAAGTAATTGGTAAAGAAAAACAATTATTTTATAGAATAAAGCCGATTGATTTTGAAAAAATAGTGAAAGAATATCGAAATTGTTTAGCAAAGGATTGTAATACAGAAAAGTTTGTGATACAAAGTAATGCACTCTATAAAATTCTTATTCAACCTATTGAATCACATATTAAGACAAGTAAAAAAAATATCATCATTCCTGATGCCATTTTACAACAAATCCCTTTTTCTACTCTAGTTAGTACATCTAAAAAAGAGAATAATTTATCTTATCAAAATCTGAATTATCCATTATTAAATTATCAAATTTCTTTTCATTATTCTTCTTCTCTTTGGGTTTTGGCAAGACAAAAAAAGGATATTAATTATGACTATGATTTTATAGGATTTGCACCTGTTTTTGGAAAACATAAAGAGGATTCAAATCCACTTTTGGCAAGTAATAGAAGTAATTTAAGCCCTCTTCCTTATAGTAAAAACGAAGTAGAAGAAGTGGCTAATTTATTTACTCTTCAAGATAAAAAGGCGTTAGCGTTTACAAATCTTCAAGCTAATCAAGAAAATTTGAGGAGCTATGCAACCAAAACACGAAGATTGCATCTAGCTACACATAGTCAGACCTTTACCAAAACACCTTTTAATTCTCATATTTGGTTATTTGGGCAAGATTCTACTCAAAAAAATATCACTACTCAAAAACTCTATGCAAGTGATTTGTATGGAATGTCGTTTCCTAATGAATTGGTCGTCTTGAGTAGTTGTCGTTCTGGCGTTGGGCAGGTAGTAGAGGGGGAAGGTGTCATTACACTTACTCGTTCGTTTTTGAATGCAGGAACAAAAAATATTATTTTTTCGCTTTGGCAAATAGATGACTTAGCCACAAAAGAACTCATGACACTCTTTTATGGCTTTGTATCGGAAGGCAAAACCTATTCAGAATCGTTGCAACTTGCCAAACAAAAATTATCAAAATCTGAAAAGTTTAATAGTCCTTTCTATTGGGCAGGAATTTTGTTAATTGGAGAATAAATAAAAATTATTTTGTTAAAATTATTTTATTATTCGTTTAAAATTACATTTTGGCATAGAATTTTGAATAGGTTTTAGAAATGTTTAACTTATGTTTTGCACAGTAAAATGTACACTACAATCACTCAATTTAACTATCATTTAATCTATTCAAAATTATGAAACCTTATTTACCCAAACTGCTAAAACCTTCATTTTACAGCCATTCTTTACCTCTTTTTGTAGCCTTATTACTCATAATTTCAGCTTGTTCTTCTGGAAAAAAGGCTTTACAACGAGGAGATTATTACGATGCTACATTAAAGGCTGTTGAGAGATTGCGCCAAAGTCCAAACAATAAAAAAGCACGTCATACACTAGGAGAAGCCTATTATAGAGCTGTAGAAGAAAATCTAAGAACGACACGAACTTTGGACACAAAAATAAATCCTCTCAACTGGGAAAAAATAGCTCAAAGTTATGGAAGGATTAATGAAATGGGAAATGAAATTCGTCGTAGTCCTGCTGCTTTACGAATTGTCAAAAATCCGACAAGTTATTTAGGCGAAGAAATCAAAGCCAAAGAAAAAGCTGCCGAAGCTCGTTATAATGAAGGAGTAAAAGCAATGGCTTTGAATACAAGAGAGGATGCAAAAAAAGCCTATTATCATTTTGTAAAGGCAAATGAATGGGTAAATGGTTATAAAGATGTAGCTACTCAGATTCCGATAGCTAAAGATGCAGCTACTTTGAAAGTATTAGTTCAGCCGATTCAAGTTCCTAATTCGTTTGGTTTGGGAAGAGATTTTGTACAAAACCAAGTCATGGAATATCTGAATACAAATCGTAGAATGAATGAATTTGTAACTTTTTATTTGTCTTGGCAAACTCCTAATTATTGTTGTGCAGACCAGCTTTTATTGATGAGTTTTGATGAGTTTACGGTCGGACAAGTATTTCAGAAAGAAAAAACGACGACGGCAATTGATAGTGTTAGACGTAGTGTTCGTTTGGATGATGGTTCTTCAAAAACGATTACAGATGCTGTAAAAGCAGATTATACGCATCACGAGCAGTATGTAGTTTCGAATGGGCGTTTAGATGTACGTATAATTGATGTCAAAACAAACAGAATTTTGATGCAAGACAAATACCCAGGGGAGTTTGTTTGGAGAAATGAATGGGGAACATATCAAGGCGACAAACGTGCATTAGACGAAGAACAAGAAAAAGCAATCAAAGTTCGTCCTATTGCGCCACCCCCACCACAAGATTTGTTTGTAGAGTTATTTAGACCTATTTATGACCAACTTACAGGAAATATGAGAAGGTTTTATAGTAGATATTGATTAAATTACGAATTACGAATTACGAATTTATTTTTTTAGATAAGCTCAAAACTCATTTGTTTATAAATTAAGCAAATGAGTTTTTTGTTTTGTAGAATATGAATTGTAATTTCTCCACTTCCCTAATCTCACGCCCCACGCCCCTAATTTAAAAGTTCACTTTCTGCATAATTATCTCCTTTATCCAACTCTCTAAAATAAAATAAAATAGAGCCATTAGACGAAATTTTGAGTTCAGCATACCCTTCTAGTTGCATGGTTTCTAATACTTTTTTTGATTCTTGAAGTGTAAGGTCTGTTTTCATGGCAAGTTCGGTAGGTGTGAGGTGTCCTCCATTTTGAGAGGCTGCTTCTAAGATTTGACGCTCATATTTATTCATTAAAAACTTACGTTGCCCCATTCTTGAAGCTCTCCATAGAAAAAAGCCCCCTAAAGCAGGGATTCCCCCTAAAGCAAAACCTCCTAGTAACCCATCAATAAGTTCATTTCTGCCAGTGCTTATATTGCTCAACATAATAACAAAAAAAATACTTCCTAGCACTAAGAGGGTCATTCCAATTATTTTTCCAAGTTGATATTTAAGAGTTTGCATAGTTAAGTTAGTGTTAATTTGGTGTTTGTTTTTGTAATGGATTTTACTGTACCCTGCTATTTTTTTGTAGAATATTATGGTTAAGGATTAGCTTCGCTGAGCTATCGGTTAGTGGGATTTGAAATACAGATAAATACAACTGCTATTTTTTAAATCAAATAATTAATAAAATACCTTTGAATAGTTAAATTAAATCACAGCTTTTATTAA
>PFKD01000232.1 GCA_002784125.1 Flexibacter sp. CG_4_10_14_3_um_filter_32_15 | reverse complement strand
AATAACTACATCGTTATAATTTTTGGCTGCTGCACGAACAAGCGCAATTCCACCAATATCAATTTTTTCTATAATTTCGTCTTCGCTTGCTCCTGATTTTACAGTTTCCTCAAAAGGATATAAATCTACAATTACTAAGTCAATTTCTGGAATTTCGTAATTTTTGGCTTCCTCTCTATCACTTTCTAGGTTACGACGGTGCAAAATTCCTCCAAATACTTTTGGGTGAAGTGTTTTTACTCTTCCTCCAAAAATAGAAGGATAAGAAGTAAGGTCTTCAACACGAGCGACAGAAATGCCATGTTCTTCAATGAATTTTTGAGTTCCTCCAGTAGAATAAATAGTAACACCTTGACTAGCAAGCGTTTGTAAAAGAGGTTCTAAACCGTCTTTATAAAATACTGAAATAAGCGCAGATTTGATTTTCTTTTGCATAAAAAATATGAGGTTTTGCTGAGTATTTTTATCTCATTTTGGATATTCTATTTTATTAGAATATTTTCGTACAACGTTTTTACAAAACTACATATAAATCTTAAATTTGAAAGGCAGAAATGTAAATCTATCCCAACTAAAATAATGATTTATCGCTTATATTTCACAGTAAGAATATTTTAATCTATAAAATTCATATTTCATAAAAATAAAAGGATACAATAAACCGTAACAGAGCATGTTCATAAAAATAAAAACCACGAATTTATTCGTGGGGGCAAAGACTCTAGAAATCACTTCATAACCGTTTTGAGAAGTCTATGTATTATAAAACGGTTAAAACGGTTAGAAAAACTCAACTCACAACTTGAGTCTAAAAAATAAAATGACACATTTTTTTTATGAACATGCCCTGTAAACCGTGAGAATCTTTAGTAAAATCATTTTGGCTCTTATCTAATATTGGACTGATAATAAATAAGTATCGTGCTTACTAAATTTTATTCTGTAAAAGTCTTGTTTTTTTCCATAGCGCAGGGTTTGCAAACCCTGCGCTATGAAAAAAAACAAAATAATATTTTGTTAAGAGATAAATTAATCAAGTTTTATTGCTATCAGTCTAAAATCTATTAAGAGCCATCATTTTTTATTACTGTGCTTTATAATTCTTTATTAATTTACTTGAATAATTGCGACCTTTGCCAAATCTGTTTGATTGAAAACAAAAAACATCAAGCAAAACTCAAAGAAATAAGGAAATTTAATTATTATACCATGTCATTGGATTCCATTTTTGAAAATTTTAATACTCTTACAGCTCTCGTCATTGGAGATGTAATGATAGATTCGTATTTATGGGGAAAAGTAGAACGCATATCTCCTGAAGCTCCTGTTCCTGTTGTTAGTTTGAAAAATAGAGAATCTAGGCTTGGAGGTGCTGCAAATGTTGCTTTGAATCTAAAATCTTTAGGCGCAAAAACGATTATGTGTTCGGTTGTAGGAAATGATACAGAAAGCCAAACACTTATCCAAATGTTTGAAGAACAAAATATTGATGTTCGTGGTATTATTCATAGCCAAGTCCGTCCGACCACCATCAAACACCGTATTTTGGCAGGTTCGCAGCATCTTCTTCGCATTGATTCAGAAACAACAACTTCTATTTCAGAAACTGAAAGCAATCAATTAATCAATCAAGTAAAAGAGTTAGCTCTTGAAGCCGATGTTATTATTTTTGAAGATTATGATAAAGGTGTTCTGACTGAAAAAGTAATTTCGGAATTAATTGATTTTGCGAATCAAAAAAATATTCCTACTGTCATTGACCCAAAGAAACGAAACTTTTGGCACTACAAAAATGCTACACTTTTCAAACCTAATTTGAAAGAATTAGAAGAAGGATTAGGAAGAGATATTGATGTCAAAAATACAACCTTGAATACTCTTAGTGAAAGTGAAATAGCCATTGCTGTTGAAGAACTCGCACAAAAAATGCAACTCAAATCTGTATTGATTACGCTTTCTGAATATGGCGTTTATATTGCTAATTCGTCTGAAAATCATAAAATAGCGGCTCACAAACGAGAAATTTCGGATGTTTCGGGCGCTGGAGATACCGTTGTGAGTATTGCAGGACTTTGTATGGCTCTAAAATTGCCTTTAAAGACAGTAGCTGAGTTGGCTAACTTAGGTGGTGGTTTGGTTTGTGAGTCCTTGGGAGTTGTTCCGATAGATAAATCACTTTTCAAACAAGAAGCTAAGAAAAAAATAACTATTTAACTTCAACCGTTAACGAAACTTAAAGCCGTCGTTGAGGTATTTTTTTAATTTTTAAATCATACTATTCTATGAAATTTATTTTTTTATGTGTTTTTTCATTTCTATTTTTGTCTTTTTCATCTTGTAAATCAGGCAAAGACAAACAAGAAAACAAATCCGTTCCTTTCGATACGGCTATCAAAACAATGTCTTTAGGAAGCGAAACCGAAGGAACAAAAGTAGTTCAAAACAAAGACAATTTGAAAGACTTTAAAGTAGCCAACAACAACGATATGCCAAAAGAACTTTTAGAAGTAGATTTTGAAAAAAATACGCTACTAATGGTAATGGCAGGAATGAAAAATACAGGTGGTTTTGATATAGAAATCACTAAAATCATTGAAGCAACTAATAAAATAACTGTTTTCTACAAAGAAATCAATCCTCCCAAAGATGCTATGCTTACTATGGCTCTTACTTATCCTCTGCACGCTGTAACGATAAAAAAGACCCAAAAAGAAATTGTTTTTGAAAAAACAGAAACAGCTAAAAATTAAAAACGGTGCATCTCAAAACGTCGCTTTATCAATTTTATAGTTGTAAGGAAAATAACATTTTGAGATGCACCCTAAAAAAACGGTTTCAATATTAGTAATTGAAA
This sequence comes from Flexibacter sp. CG_4_10_14_3_um_filter_32_15, assembly GCA_002784125.1. Lineage (GTDB taxonomy): Bacteria > Bacteroidota > Bacteroidia > Cytophagales > Bernardetiaceae > Bernardetia. The sequence continues at coordinate 3,087 of PFKD01000232.1, read as the reverse complement.
CCGTTTTTTGTTGGTCTTGAGTGTCTAAAATACTATTTACTCAGCAAAATTTCTTCATAGCGTTTTCGTTCTTCATCATCTATCAAAGGAGTTGATATTTGAGTAGAATCTTTCATACTTTTAGCATCTCTAAGTTGTTTCAAATCTAATTTATTGATGTAAACAGGGTCTTTCAAATCAAAAACGTGATTTGAATCACTATCGGCGATATATCTAAAATAAATTAGTCCTTTTTCTTTTTCTACTGTCCAATCAATCGTTCTTGTATTTCTTGGTGTAACGGCTCTAAAATAACGCCCTCTATTATCCGAAACATACATCATAACGGCATCTTTCCAATCATAAAAACCATCTTGATTAGAGTCTTCGTGAATAGTTTTGTATAAAATAATAGTTGAAGACTCTTTATAAGTTCCTACTTCTTCAAAAGAAAAAGCAATACGTTTGAATTTTTGAGTGGTAAGAAGATGCGTTTCTTTAGTTTTCTCATCAAAAAAAATCAAATTATGAGCATTCTGTGAAATATCTTCAGCCGTTTTTCCATCGTCTGTATAACGGGCTTCTGCAATATCCCTTTCATTTACTATCTTCATCGGAATAATAGTAAAATCTGTATTTTTGATAGAAATGGGTTGTCCATAAATTACTCTTCGCTGTTCTTTTTCTGCCAAATTTTCTGCAATAGGCTGACGAGAATCACAACTAAAAAACAAAAGAACAGAAATCGCTAAAAATAAAAACTTCACAAAAAACGAATTGGGATAAAGAATAAAAGAGTAATTTTTTTTCATTACAAAGCAGAAAATTATTTTAATAAGATAGATAGTTTTTGAAATAAAAGGCATTTTTTATGGGATAGAATCACTAAACCCTATCCCACAATTTAACTAAAAAAGCAAACAAAGAAAATTATTTAGTATCAGAATCTGTATCTACATCTTTTTGTTTTGCCAATTCTTCTTTTATAAACTCAATATAATGTGCTTCATCACCAGGATTATACGAAGTATGTTGCCAAACAATTTCTCCTTCTGCATTGATAATAAATGTATGAGGCACATTCTGTACATTCAAAGCACGTTTCAAATCACTATTTTCATCGCTATACACTTCAAATGCCCAGTTTTTTCCATTTGCAATCGTTTGGATACGGTTTTTACTACGAGCATCATCAATAGAAACAGCTACTACTTTTACACCTGTTTCTTCCTGCCAGTCGATATATTCGTCATTAATGGCACTAAGTTCGGAAATACAAGGCTTACACCAAGTTGCCCAAAAACTAATAATAGTATAACCTTCTTTATTGAGTGTTTCTTGAATATCAATAGTTTGATTTTTGAGTGTTTTGATAGAAACAGACGGAACTGTTGATTTTGGAGAGGCTATTTTTTTAGTGGTAAAAGAAGATAAGGAAATACCTATTACAAAAAGTAGAATTAAAACAGAAAAAATAGAAAATTTAATCGGATTCATTTTGATAGTCATAGCGAATAATTGATTATGATTAATTAATAAAACATTTTATGTGAATTGTTATTTCAAATACACTTCATTTTCAAAAATACTATTTTCTTGGCAAGAAATTCAATATAAATTAGATTTGATAGAAAGTAAAAGCATAAATTTGATAACTAAATTACATAAAGGCTAAAATTGTGCTACTTTTTTATAAAAAATAATTTGAGCATAAAATAACTATTCTGTATTTTTGCAGTTAGTTTCGATAGTTGTTGTCTAATTTAAAATCTAAAATAGGTTATACAATTTTATTTTTATGAAACGCTCAACACAAAATTAGTAAATCCATCAACCCAAAACCTACAATTATTATCAAAGCACCTGGTTACAAATCTACGAAACGCTATAAATTATCGTCATTCAAATTTGACTTACCTCAAGAATTGACAGCACAATACCCTACTGATAATCGTGATGACTCTCGCCTTATGGTCGTACATCGTGATACAGGCGTTATCGAACACAAAATGTTCAAAGATGTATTGGATTACTTTGGGGAGGGCGATAAAATGATTGTCAATGATACAATGGTTTTTCCTGCTCGTTTGTATGGCTATAAAGAAAAAACAAATGCCAAAATTGAAGTCTTTTTACTAAGAGAATTAAATCCTACTTCTCATCTTTGGGACGTACTTGTTGACCCTGCTCGTAAAATCAGAGTTGGAAACAAACTTTTCTTTGGAGAAGGAGAATTGGTTGCAGAAGTGATTGACAATACTACCTCAAGAGGTCGTACCATTCGTTTTTTATATGATGGCGAACCTGAAGAATTTTATAAAACATTGGAAGAATTAGGAGAAACTCCTCTTCCTCGTGAAATTGGTAGAGAAGCTGAAGAATCAGACAAAGAACGTTATCAAACTATCTTTGCTACTCAAAAAGGCGCAGTAGCAGCGCCTACGGCTGGTCTTCATTTTACACCTCAACTTCAAAAAAGATTACAGTTACAAGGGACAAGTTTTCACCCAATTACGCTTCATTTAGGTTTGGGAATGTTTCGTCAAGTAGAAGTAGAAGATTTGACAAAACACAAAATGGACTCTGAAAACTTTGATGTAGGAGAAGAAACTGTAAAAGCTGTCAATGAAGCTATCGATGCCAAAAAGAAAATTTGTGCTGTCGGAACAACTTCTTTGCGTGCTTTAGAATCTTCTGTTTCAGCAAATGACCATCTCAAACCAAACGGAGGTTGGACAGACAAATTTATTTTCCCTCCTTACGAATTCAAAATTTGTAATGCTCTTATTTCTAACTTTCATTATCCACAATCTACGCTTTTGATGATGAATTGCGCTTTTGGAGGATATGATTTGGTTATGGAGGCTTATGAATTAGCAATCAAAGAGAAATATCGTTTCTTTAGTTATGGTGATGCAATGCTTATTATTTAATAAGTTGAGAGTTCAAAATTTAGATTTTAGAATTGAAATTTATGGTTATCTATTTTTTTAAGTAAAGAGAGTATAAAATGGAAAATCTTTTTTGGGTCTTCCGACTTTTTAGCGACAAATGCCATCTTGTATTTTGTTCAAGCCTGTACCTTTAGGTCTGACTTGGACAAAATAA
>PFKD01000322.1 GCA_002784125.1 Flexibacter sp. CG_4_10_14_3_um_filter_32_15 | reverse complement strand
TTTTAAGAACTGAAATCAAAATACTAAATTTATGAACTATATTTAGTTCAGAATGTATTTCTATTAATCAAAATACCTCTCAATTATTTAAAAATAAAAAAAATGAGTTTTCTAACAGCCGAATGGCGAAAATTAGCCATTGCAAATTACGAAATAGACCCTGCATTACTTCTTCCTTATCTTCCTTTCCGAACAGAATTAGACTTGTGGAAAGGAAAATGTTACGTAAGTCTAATTGGTTTTATGTTTAAAGATGTAAAATTATTAGGATTACCTATTCCATTTCATACTGATTTTGAAGAGGTCAATTTGCGTTTTTATGTCAAAAGATATGAAACAAAAGAAGATAAAATGAATAATGATTATAAACGAGGTGTTGTTTTCATAAAAGAAATTGTTCCTAAACCTGCCATTACTTTTGTAGCAAATACCGTTTATGGAGAAAATTATCAGACCATGAAAATGAGACATAAATGGATAGAAAATTCAGATAATAGAGAAATAGAATATACATGGCAAAAAACCTCAAAATCAAACAAAACTGAAAAGCTCAATTCAATCTATATTAAAGCAGCCAAAAATTTGAGTGAAATAGAAGAGGGAAGTGAAACAGAATTTATAACCGAACATTACTGGGGTTATGCAAAACAGAACGATAAAAAGACAAATGAGTACGAAGTAACCCACCCAAAATGGCAAAAGTATGATGTCTTAAACTATGAAATAAAGGTTGATTTTGGTGAAATTTATGGAAAAGAATTTTCTTTTTTGGATAATCAAAAACCAAATTCTGTCATGCTTGCTGAAGGTTCGAAAATTACGGTAGAACCAAAAAATAAAATTAAATAAAGAAAAAATAGTCTTTTATAGTGATTTTAGACAAAATAAATGCAATTTTTATGAGTTGTCCATACTTTGTCTATGTGCTTTTTTTTGATAAAAGTAGATTATAGTGCTAATTGCCAATGTCTTGTAGGAATTAAGACATTGCAAAACGCTCACTTTATTTTATCTTATTTATCAAATCAAAATGCCGTATGAAAATCATTAAATTTCCTGTGCTATTTCTTTTAGCGTTATTACTATTTACATTTTCACTTTCCAGTTGTGGGGGAGAAGATCCAGCTCCTGATAATGATGTAGTTATTGAGCCAAATGATCCAAGTGATCCAAATCTAGCCGACAAAAATACGTTTGATGAATTTGTGGTTTCTCAAATGAAATCACAAGGTACTCCTGCCATGGGGGTATTGATTTTTAAAGGTGATAAAATTCTTCATGAAAAATACTATGGTAAATCTAACATTGAACAAAATTTAGATTTAGCTAATGATCATTTATTTTTGATTGCTTCGGTTTCCAAAACGGTTACAGGAGCTGCTCTTCTTCGCTTGTACGATGAAGGAAAATTTGGCTTAGACGACCCAATCAATAATTATCTACCCTTTGAAGTTAATGTTCCGAATCATAACACGCCCATTACTTTCAGAATGCTACTGACTCATACCTCTTCTATTGTAGATACAGATGAGTTGTTTGTTTATAATTTTGGGTCAGATACACCTATTGAGTTGAAAGATTTTATGGAAAGTTATCTTAAAGTAGGTGGTTCTCTTTATAGTACAAACAATTTTTTGGATGCAGCAGCAGGGACAGAATTTGAGTATTCGAATGCAGGTTCGGCTCTAATTGGTGTGTTGGTAGAACAAATTTCTAATCAAAGTTTTGTAGATTACACTAGACAAACTATATTTTCGCCTTTAGGAATGAACAAAACAAGCTGGAGATTAGACGAAATCACAGGAACGATTGTGCAGCCTTACGAAGTAGAAAATGGTAATTTTGTAAAAATAGAACATTATACCATGCCTGATTATCCAAATGGAGGATTACGTACCACACCTAGAGAGTTTTCTAATTTCTTGAATGCAATTATGAACGATGGTTCGTATAATGGCTATCAAGTTTTGCAACCAGCAACGGCAAAAATGATGTACACGCCTCAAACTTCTCTTGACCCAACTATGGGTTTTCACATGTCTTTAGAAGAAGAATCGCTTGGGCTTTGGGGACATAATGGAGGTGAACGAGGAACAAGTACAGATGCTGTTTTTGACCCCATTACCAAAATAGGAATTATTGTCTTTACAAATGTAGAAGATATTGAAACGCAGCAAATTTATATAAAAGGATTTGAGCTAGGTAAAAAATTACAATAAAAAATTCTATCAGTATATCAAAAAATACATTTAGATTCTTATCTATATAGGTTTATATCTTTAATTTTAATAATTTAACTTTCAGAAGTGTCTTGACTTATAAAAAATACGATAAGACTTGATAAAACGCTTACTTTTTATTTATCTAAACTATATTTATTATGAATATCGTGAAATTTCCTGTGCTAGTTGTATTAGCTTTATTATTTACATTTTCTCTTATTAGTTGTGGAGGAGGAGATGATGATCCAGAACCAGATGACGACATAGTTGTTGTTGATCCTCCTGCTGATGGAAGCGACGATGGTGGTAGTGATGGTGGTGGCAATGACGATGGAGGAGGAGATACTAATTCAGACAAACAAGCCTTTGATGACTTCATAGCTGCTCAAATGTCTTCTCAAAAAATTCCTGCTGTGGGTGCGATTATCTTTAAAGACGGTCAAATTTTGCACGAAGGGTATTATGGCAAATCAAATGTCGAACAAAACTTACCTTTAGAGAATGACCATTTATTTTTGATTGCTTCAATTTCAAAAACAGTTACAGGTGTGGCTTTGCTTCGTCTTTACGATGAAGGAAAATTTGGATTAGATGATCCAATCAATGATTATCTTTCTTTTCCTGTGGTTAATCCTAACTCTTCTACTCCGATTACTTTCCGTATGATGCTGACTCACTCTTCTTCTATTACAGATGGAGATAATTTGTATGGAAATAAGACATTTAACGGAGATACACCTCTTGCTCTGAAACCATTTATGGAAAGTTATCTTAAAGTGGGTGGTTCTCGTTATGATGCAGAGGCTAATTTTTCAGAGGCAGCACCGGGAACAGAGTTTAATTATTCAAATGCAGGTTCGGCTCTGATTGGTGTTTTGGTAGAAGAAATTTCAGGTATGAGTTTTACAGATTATACAAAACAAAATATTTTCACTCCTCTAGGAATGACTTCTTCAACTTGGAAATTGAGTGAGATTACAGGAACGATTGTTCAGCCGTATGAATTACAAGATGGACAGGCTGTAAAAGTTGAACATTATACTTTCCCAGATTATCCGAATGGAGGACTACGTACAACACCTAGAGAAATGGCTAAATTTACGGCGGCCTTAGCTAATGGTGGTACTTATAATGGTTACGAGCTTCTAAAATCTTCAACCGTTTCAGAAATGTTGAGAAAGCAAATTCCAAATCTTGATGAAACAATGGGATTACACATGTTCCTTCAAAATGAATCTTTAGGGCTTTGGGGACACAATGGAGGTGAAGACGGCACAACAACAGAAATGGCTTTTGACCCAGTTACCAAAATCGGTGTACTTGTGTTTACTAATGTAAGTGCTGAAGATAAGTCTGTCGGTGATCAAATAGACAATTCTTTAACAGAAATGTACAAACAAGCATTCGAACTAGGTAAAAAATTACAATAAAAAACGAATCTCCCTTCCCAGATAAATAAAAAACTATTCTTGGTTATTTTGAAATAAAATAATTGCGAGTAGTTTTTTGCTTTTCAAGAATTACTCTGGCTTATCAAGTTAGTACTTATCTAACAAAAACCGTATCTTTGCGTTTTGAAAATCAAACGTACTATCGTTTCAAAACAGACTATGAAAAACAACGAACACATAAATAAAAACGGAAGCGTAAACGGACATTCAAAAAATGCCGAGCCTAATTTAAAAAATACGTCAGAAAATTCTACGGCTATTTCCACAACAACAGACAAAGAAGACGAAAACAAAAAACGAAAACTCAATAAAGAGAGTTTTAAATATCTTTTAGGCATTTATGAATATATGATGCCCTATAAAGGATATTTTTTTAGTGGAATGTTCTGTCTTTTCTTATCTAGTATTGTTCTTTTGGCATTTCCCAAACTAACAGGAAACCTTGTCGATGTCGCAGGAGGGAATGAAAATTTCTTGCTAGATAGTATCAATCAAATTACACTTGCGCTAGTTATTGTGATTGTAATTCAAGTAGTATTTTCATTTTTGAGAGTTTATTTATTTGCTCAAGTAAGTGAATATTCAATGGCTGATATTAGAAAGGCACTGTATCAAAAATACATGTCTTTGCCGATGAGTTTTTATGATAAACACCGTTCTGGAGAACTAATGAGCAGGATTACAGCAGATGTGGCACTTCTACAAGATACTTTTTCGGTTACCTTAGCCGAATTTTTCCGTCAAATAATTACGCTTGTTGCAGGTATAGGTATTTTGTTTTTCATTACGCCTAGACTTACTTTTTTTATGTTGGGTATAATGCCTGCCTTAATTATTGGAGCTATCATTTTTGGTAAATTTATTCGTAAACTTTCCAAACAAACACAGGATCAATTAGCTGCCTCAAATATAATCGTCGAAGAAACAATCCAAGCTATTGCAACCGTAAAAGCATTTACAAACGAAGTTTTTGAAGCAAATCGCTATTCGAATGCTCAAAATAGTGTTATTCAAACAGCTCTAAAAGCTGCTACTTATCGTGGAGCTTTTGTTTCTTTTATTGTCTTTGTTATTTTTGGAAGTATTACAGCCGTTTTTTGGTACGGTGCAACACTTTTAGCTGAAAATATAATTACGTATGGCGAATTAGTTTCATTTATTATTTACTCTATGTTCATTGCTGGTTCGATTGGTGGCTTAGGAAATATTTATGGACAAATACAAAAAGCCGTTGGAGCATCAGAACGAGTTTTGGAAATTTTGGGAGAAAAATCCGAATCCGAATCAACCTATTCAGAGGAATTAATTACAAATCAAAACCCAATCGAAGGAAAAATTTCTTTCAAAGATGTTCGTTTTTCCTATCCTACACGTACTGATGTAGAGGTGTTGAAAGGACTTAGTTTTGATATAAAAGCAGGAGAAAAAATTGCTTTAGTCGGACATAGTGGCGCAGGAAAATCTACTATTATTCAGCTTTTAGAGCGTTTTTATAATCCACAAACAGGAACGATAGAAGTTGATGGGAAAAATAATTTAGATTACGATTTGGATTTTTATCGTTCTGCCATCGGAATTGTACCTCAAGAAATTTTGCTTTTTGGTGGAACAATTAGAGAAAATATAACTTACGGAAAGCCAACTGCAACAGAAGAAGAAATAATCTCAGCAGCAAAAAAAGCCAACGCATTTAAGTTTATCGAAACGTTCCCAGAAGGATTAGAAACTTTAGTAGGCGAACGTGGTGTAAAACTTTCAGGTGGACAGCGTCAAAGAATTGCCATTGCAAGAGCTATTTTACGCAATCCCAAAATATTGATTTTAGATGAAGCAACAAGTTCATTAGATGCCGAATCCGAACAACTCGTACAAGAAGCATTGGATACGCTAATGAAAGATAGAACAACAATTATTATCGCTCACCGTTTGGCTACAATTAGAAAAGTAGATACGATTTATGTCATGGAAAATGGGAAAATTAGCGAACAAGGAACACATGAAAGTCTAGTAAGTCAGGAAGGAACGTATAATCAACTCGTTCGTTTACAGCTTTTAGAAGTATAAAATTTGTGTTGTCTTAACTCTAAACCTATAAAGGTGCATTTCAAAATGTCGTTTTTTCAATTTTTTGGCTACTTTAACATACACTAGGTTAAAACCCTATTGTTAAGGATTAG
>PFKD01000428.1 GCA_002784125.1 Flexibacter sp. CG_4_10_14_3_um_filter_32_15 | reverse complement strand
GAGTACATTTTTTTTTCGTGCGTTTACCCTAAAAATCACTCGCTAATCAGTTATATGTATTATTAATTTTGTACGACTACTTACTTACTGGTAACTGTTTTTTACTTTTTTATTGATTCTATAAGTTCGGCTTCTATATCCCAATCTTTAGCTAGTTTTATCATTGCCATGGCTTCCATTTCAGAAATATAACCTTTTATCATGTTTGCATTCCAAACTTTAGATAGATATTCTAATCGTTTTGGTTTTTCTAAAAGTAGCATTGTAGGTTTTAGTACATCTCTAGCACGCTCAAAGGCATTATAATAATCCTCACCAATGAACTCATTTGCCCATTCAAGTTCTTGATGAGCATTTAGCGCATCTGCCGTTTCCTTCAAAATTTTCTTTTCATCTTCGTCAAGTCCGTGATAATGAAAGATCACGCATTTGAGTAAGATATATGCCTTTTTTTCTTGACTTGTCATGGGGATTAGGGAAATTTTGCCCTTCAAAAACAATGTAACTTAAAAACCTAAAGTAATAAAATATACTCTCTTATTTCAAAAATACGAAAAAACATGTAACTCTCACAAACAAAATAACAAATAGCATAAAATTTCGATAAATCAATACTTGTAAGCTATTAATAATTCTATTTATCCGACGTTCATTTAGCATTATTATCTTCTTCTTTTATCTGTTGATAGTATCTCCAACAAAGAAAAACATTAAATGCACCAGCAAGTAAAAGCCCTTGCCAATAGTCATTAGGAGGTTTGAAAAATAAATACCCCAAACCAAGTGCAATGAGTGCATTAGCTGCTACAAAAGTAAGATAGTAAGTCAGTCGCATAATTTGTAATTGTTTATCATAATTATATTTTTAAGTTAGTAAAGATATATTTTGTTTTCAAATTTAGATTCTACTCTTTCAAATTTTCTTGTTTCATAATTTTTTGTTTCAAAACATCATTGGTAGCATCCAATAAATAGGCTTTTTTCCATTCTAGAAGAGCTTCTTGTTCTTTTCCTAATGCAGAAAGCACATCTCCATAATGCTCTATAATAGTCGCACTCTGAGTAGTTTGGGCAGCTAAAGATAAATATTTTTCAGCTTCTTTGTAATCTCCTTTAACAAATAATACCCAACCATACGTATCTAAATAAGTAGGATTATTGGGATACAATTTTACAAGTCTTGCTCCTAATTCGGCTGCTATTTTCATTTTTTCTTCTCTCAAAGACAAATAATAAGCATAGTTATTCAAAGCATGTGCATTATTAGGATTTTGTTTTAATGCTTTTTCATACGCTGCATCAGCCTTTTGATAGTCTTTATTTTTATAATAAATATCTCCTAATTGTGATTCAAACTGACTCAAAAGCTCTGGATTATTAAAAACCATTCGTTTTCCTTGTTCTAACGATGCGATTGCCTGCTCGTTTTTGGTGCTAGACATATAAGCCACTCCATTGAGAAACCATAAATTAGGCTGATTTGGGAAGTATTCTAAGGCATCTTCACTAGTAGAAATGGCATAATCATAATTTTTGGATTCTAAAGCGAGTTGAGTAGTGCGTTCCCAAAGTGAATAATTATTGGGGTCAATTTTGAGTGCGCTTTTATAGGCTTCGAAGGCTTCTTTGTATATTTTTTGTTTCAATAAAAAATCTCCCAAAACACCAAAAGAAGAAGATTCTTGAGGATGTACTTCTGTAAGTGTTTGAGCAAGCTGTGTACTCATTTCAATTATTTTTTGTCCTTTTTCTGTACTTGAATTTGCATTTTGATACAGTCCCATCAACAAATTCAGTTTTGAATCTAAAGAAATTTCTTTTGACTGGAATGCTTTTTTAAGGCTTTCTACTTCCTTTTCTGCTTTATCTTGATTGTGATAAATTTGAGCAAGCATCAAATGCACTTGTGGAGGAAACTCTTCTTTTTGTTTTGTCATTTCATCTAAAAGAAGCTCAGCATCAGCATAACGTTTTTGATTTATTAGTAACTCTATTTGTGCCAAACGAAATTCAATGACATCAGGAAATTCAAGCATTAACTTTTCGCCTTCATTAATTGCAGATTCTGTGTCTTGCATCTGTAAGTACAAAATTTGTTTTTGACGAATTACATTTTGATTCAAACCCAATTCTTTTTCCATTTTATCATAAGTCTGAATGGCTTTTTTGTATTCATTCATTTCAATATAAAGGGCAGCCAAATTGAGATAAGTAATTTCATCTCCTCCTATTTTTGAAAGAATTTGTTTGTATGTTCTTTCAGCAGCATCAAGCATTCGCATATCCATTTGAAGGTTGGCAAGATGTGAAAGAAAATAAAAGTTTTTATATTCCCTTTTTTCAGCTTCCATTGCATACATAAGTGCATCTTGCAAATTATTCAATCTATAATAACAAAGCGAAATCTGATAATGTGCTGTTGGATTGTCTGCATCGTATTTTAAAGATTCTTCAAAATAAGGAATTGCTCTTTTATACTCCTCTTTGATATATTCTTTCATTCCTTCGAAAAAAGCCTGTTCTGCCAACAAATTATTGCTTACATCTCCGTTTATTGGTTCTTTTTGAATGGCTTCTGATTGTTTTTTCTTATCCTTTTTATTCCTGCGTTGTGCATGGGCATCCGAAAAATTGATTGCCAAAACACAAAAAAACAGCAACATAATTTTTTTTTTGATGTAATAGGGTTTTATAAATAGTGTATCATTTTTCATATATTCGTTGATTGTGTTTAGTTTTTTTATTTCAACAGATAAGGCTTTGAAAACCTTACAAGTTTGAAAGCATGTATCAATTTACAAAAATAGTAGTAATTTTTTAGTAAAATAGAAAGAGCATACTGTACCCTGCTATTTTTTTGTAGTGTATTATGGTTAAGGATTAGCTTCGCTAAGCTATCGGTTAGTAGGATTGACAGGATTTAAAATACAGATAAATACAATTTGTTGTTTGAATAAATCAATTTTAAAATAGTTTATTCTTAAAAATTACATTTTAGCTACGCTGACTTGACAGTTCATTCTCTGCGTTCTCTGTAACTCTGTATTTAATAAAAAAAGTAGGGTACAGTAGAAAGGGCATAGTTTCTTGTACGATTTATATAAGCGAAACTATGCCACAAACAATAATTTTAATTTACTTTAATAAAGTAAAGGTAGAATAAAACAGAATTCATTACTTTTTCACTTCTGAATAATCTCCCAAACTTACATTTTCAGCTTTTCCGTTATATTTCACAAAATTACCTAACATTGTATTTTCTAAAAGCGCACTTTCGACATAACTATCTGATTGAATAACAGAATTTTGCACTCTACTATTATGAATATGCGTATTTTTTCCGATAGAAACATGAGGCCCTACCACGCTATTTTTCAAATGAACACCCTCTGCCAAGAAAACAGGCTCAATAATGATAGAATTTTCAATGTTTGCACTTGGAGAAACTAGAGTTTCTGTTTTACGGTCTGTCAAATACTCTAAATAACGTTGATTTGTAAATACAACAGCATCTTTATTTCCACAATCTAACCACTCTTCAACTTGTCCGGTACGGAATTTTGTTCCTTTTTGGCGCATATTTTCTAATGCTGTCGTAAGTTGATATTCGCCTTTATCTTTGATATTATTATCGATGACATATTGCAATTCTGAACGCAAATACTCACCATCTTTAAAGTAATAAATACCAATAATCGCCAAATCAGATACAAATTCTTTTGGTTTTTCTACAAAATTATTGATAACCTCATTTTCATCTAATTGAACGACACCATAAGCCGAAGGGTCTGCAACTTTTTGTACCCAAATAACACCATCATTTTCTGTATTGATAGAAAAATCTGCCTTAAAAAGTGTATCTGCAAAGGCTACAATAACATTTCCTTCTAAAGATTCCTTTGCACACATAATAGCGTGAGCAGTTCCTAGAGGTGCGTCTTGATGATAAATTTTGCCTTTCGAACCTGCATTTTCGGCTACTTTCAGAAGTGCTTTTTCAGCTTCTTCTCCAAAATCGCCAATAATAAAAGCAATTTCTTCGATTTTTTCTTTTGAGCTACGAGCCAAATCTTCTACCAAACGCTCAACGATTGGTTTTCCCACAACAGGAACTAAAGGTTTGGGAACGGTAAGTGTGTGAGGACGAAGGCGAGAACCACGTCCTGCCATTGGAATAATAATTTTCACTATATTTTATGTTTTATGTTGTTTTAAATACTTTTATTTTTCAGCGTTACAGAGAATGGAAATACAAATACATTTTTGAACCACAGAGTTAAAAGAGAATATAAAATATGCCTTTTCAATTATTTGTAAGTAGTATTATTTCTAACTTCTGAAATCTAACTTCTAAATTTATTTTCCTGTGCTTCCATATCCACCACTTCCTCTTTGTGTTTGAGAAAGCTCTTCAATAGTTTGTACTTCGTGCCAATTTACACGTTCGTGCTTTGCGACGATCATTTGAGCAATTCTTTCTCCACTTTGAATAACAAATTTTTCTTTAGAAAGATTAACTAACAAAACTTTTATTTCGCCTCTGTAATCTGCATCAACAGTTCCGGGGGAATTGACAATCGAAATGCCGTGTTTGGAAGCCAACCCACTACGAGGACGAATTTGAGCTTCATATCCCAAAGGCAATTCTATAAAAATCCCTGTCGGAATAAGCTGTCTTTCTAAAGAATCTAATTCGATAGGAGTTTCTATATTTGCGTACAAATCCATTCCTGCCGAGCCTTCAGTTTGGTAAAAAGGAAGTGGATTTGATGATGTATTTATTATTTTGACTTGAAGTGTATTTTCTATAATTGTTGTATCCAAAATTAAATTCGTTTTTGAGATAGAGTTTATTTTTCTAAATTAGAATGAATATGAAATGCTAAATTTAAGAAAAATCAAATTAGAAATACAAAATAGAAAAAAGGAATTGCTTTAAATTCTTCAAATGCGTTTGTTTTGAATTAAATCCAGTATTTTTATCAAAAAAAATTTAAGATACATTACTGCTCACTCACCCCCTTCCAAAACTATGAACAAAACGACTAATTTATCCAACTTGATGGTCATCGATATAGAAACGGTTGCCTCACACGCTACTTTCGAAGAGCTTCCAGAAAACTTACAATCTCTTTGGGAAAAGAAAGCTGCACGAATTTCTCCAGACGACACAGCAAAAGATGCCTTCGAAGACAAGGCTGGAATTTATGCCGAATTTGGAAAAATAGTAGTTATCGGAATTGGTTTTTTTACTGTTCAAAAAAATGAAGGTGGAAAAGAAGAACAGATTTTTAGAGTAAAATCTTTAGCCTCAGATAATGAAAAAGAACTTTTAGAAGAATTTATAAAGATTGTAGAAAAATTTGGAAAGAATTTGCAGTTTGTGGCGCACAATGGAAAAGAGTTTGATTTTCCTTATTTATGCCGTCGAATGCTTATCAATGGTCTTGATATTCCTTATGCTTTAGATATTTCAGGTAAAAAACCTTGGGAAGTAAATCATATTGATACGATGCACATGTGGAAATTTGGCGACTACAAAAGTTTTACTTCTCTTTCACTTTTGGCTGCTGTTTTCGGATTGGCGACGAGCAAAGATGATATTGATGGAAGTGAAGTAAATGGCGTATATTACAAAGAAAATGATTTGAATAGAATTGCTGTCTATTGTACAAAAGATGTAATCTTGACAGGACAATTATTTTTGAGAATGCAAAATTTGCCTATTATAGAAGAGAAAAATATTATTGTTGTGGAAAAATGAAGATGAGATTTAAACCTTAGAAAATCATACGATAAACTGAAAAAATAAATGTATGTCGTATCTTTGTGACTTATTAAAAAAATATTTTCAGATTAGACAAATAAAAAATGTCCAAATATAACTTACCATTTATATCAGATAAAGACCTATATAAGCACGTATTAGAAACTGTTGAAAAATACAGTTTTGAAATAGATTTAAAAAAATTTAATAGCAATCTGATTGACCCAATAAAATTAACGTTTGATTCTATTGTATATGAACAAAGTTATGAAGATACTATTGAAAATGCAGCAATTCCCAATGTAACACGATTTTGATTTAAAATCGAAAGTTTAGGTGTTTTTTAGCTAAAAAAATCAACATTTAAGAGAGTTTAAA
>PFKD01000265.1 GCA_002784125.1 Flexibacter sp. CG_4_10_14_3_um_filter_32_15 | reverse complement strand
CTCTGATAGTTAAAGTGTGTTTAAACACACTGAAAGCAGTATAAAAAGTTTCGTGCGTTTACCCTACCGTTCCACAAAAATTGTCAGATAACCAAAATAGTTTTATTATATTTAGTCTTCAGTATTATTTACAAATTTCTCAATATTATACAATTAGGATTAAAAATTAAAGAATTAAGAACTAGAAGAGGTTTTTCACAAGAAAATATGGCAATATGGCAGATCTATTAAAAATGTCAGCTACAAATTATGCTTATATAGAGCAAGGCAAGGTCAAAGTTAATGTAGATAAATTAGAGGAAATTGCCAAAGTACTTGACACAGATATTTTTGAACTACTTGCCTTAGGGGAAAGTAATGTTGTATATGTACAATCTACAAATAATGATGAAACTAACAATAATCAATCTGCTTATATTATCAATAATTCACTTCCTAGTGATTATCAAAATCTTCTCATAAAAAGTGAACGTTTAGAGGTAGAAAATAAATTTTACTAAGAGAAAATAGAACTACTTGAGGAAAAAATTCTTTATTTAAAAGAAAACCCTCGTTGATTTAATAAAAAACTCCCTTTAAAATACAATTTTTTTAGGGAGTTTAATGTGATTTTATTTTCAACAAATACAGTTTTAATAATTTTACTTATTGATTAATTCTTTTACAACTTTAGCAATGGTTTGTTTTTCAGCTTCTGTACCCAATTCTTTGATGGCAGCCCCCATTACTTGCCCCATTTGCCCTTGAGTAACTTCGTCCATTCCTGCCAAAATTTTCTCTACTCGTACTTTTACTTCCTCTTCTGAAAGCATTTGAGGTAAGAATTTTTCGATTACTTCTAGTTCTGCTTTTTCAGCTTCGGCAAGTTCTGTGCGTCCTTCTTGCTCATAAAGGGCTAAAGATTCACGTCTTTGTTTGGCTTGTTTTAATAAAATATCTAATTCTTGTTGTTCAGAAAGATTTTCAGATGTACCTCCTTTTTCGGTTTGAGCTAACAAAATAGCTGATTTGATAGCACGAAGAGCTGTCAAACGTGTTATTTCTTTTGCTTTCATTGCCGTTTTCATTTCTGATTCTACTTTTTCTTTTAACGTTGTCATTTTATGGATTAATTAAATTATAAAAAATAAATTTACTCTATGTAGCTGACAGTTTTCAACTGTCAGAGAACTACTATATTTTTGACAGTTGAAAACTGTCAGCTACTTCAAACACAAATTTAGTCAAAATCAATCCCTAATCGTAGTTTATTTTTAATTTGAGAAAATTAAAAGCTAAATTAAAAACAAATTAGAAAACAAATTTGATTTTCGTATTTTTATACAACTAGAATTTGTCAAACGTTTATTACTCAATCGCTATTCTTCAAAAATTTATGGACGCTTTAAAAATATTTTTTCGCAGACTATTGTATGTACTTGCCTTTTTTGCAGTTATTGCACTAGGATTTATAGTTTTTTGGATGTATAAAGGAATTCCGATTGTTCCTCTTGATCCTTTCAGCTATGTTCCTGCAAGTGCCATGTATATTTTAGAAACAGACGAACCTGTGGATAGTTGGGACGAAATTAGTAGTTCAAAACTTTGGAAACACCTCCAAACCCAACCTTACTTTGGAGAACTTACAAAAGATGCCATTTCTTTGGACACCATGATTCATCAAAATAGAGGTGTTTTTGATTTTCTTGGCAAAAGACAAGTTCTTGTTTCTTCGCATATCCACAAACAAGGCGATTATGATTTTCTTTTTATTGTAGATTTGAAGCGAGAAGTTCCTTCATTTCTGGAAGACCATATTGGAAAATTTATGAGTAGTGCAGAAGACTCTTCTAACTATGAATACAAAAAAAATCGTATTTATTTAATCAAAAATACAGTAGATAATTCTCAATGGGCAATTTCTATCAGAAAACACTTGCTTTTATGTTCTCAAACTCCTGCCTTGGTAGAAGCTGCTTTAGATGAACAAAATAATCCAACTAATTTTAAGAATAATCGTCGTTTTACCAAAGTGGTTTCAAAAACTTCTACCAAAAATCTAGGTCGTTTGTTTATCAATTATGAACTGGCAGATGAGTTTTTTGGACTTTATATGGACGAATCCAATGAATATTTGAATGATATATCCGAAGCTCTGTTTTTCTCTGGACTAAATTTGGATTTGGAACAAGTAGGAGATGATGATGATGAAAATGCCTCTACAATCGTAAGAATGATAGGAACGACAGTAATTAATGACTCTCTTCCCTCTCATGTACGTGCGCTGTTGCTTTCGGGGAGTAGTGATATTACGGCTGCTCGGGTTGTTCCTCAGCGTTCGGCATTTTATTTTAGTGTCAATTTTGATGATTTTTTGACGTATTACGACAAATTTACCGACGTTTTGCAGCAAGATGAAAAAGCCTATCAAGAGTATCAAAATCAAATTAATACCGTTGAAAGAATTTTAGATATTAGTGTTCGTGATAATTTTTTCTCTTGGATTGGTTCAGAAATGGCAATTATTCAGAGTGAACCAACTCAATCAGTTGACAAAAATGATGAGTATGCACTTGTTTTGAAAGCAAAATCTATTTCAGAAGCAACAGCACAACTAGAATTTATTGGAGAAAAAATACGAAAAAGAACGCCTATAAAAGTAGTCGTTTCCGAACATAAAGGACACAAAATTAGTATGCTTGCCGTAAAAGGTTTTTTCAAACTCGTGATGGGAAAATATTTTGATAAAATTGATAAACCTTATTTTACGTTTATTGAAGATTATGTAATCTTTAGTAACAGTCCAAAAACGCTCAAAAACTTAATTGATGATTATGAAATGGGACTTACTTTGGCAAAATCGCCTTCTTTTCAAAAATTCTTTAAAGAATTTGAGGCTGATAATTCCAACTTTTTTGCTTACATAAATATACCTGCTGCTCGTCAAACACTAAAACGTTCATTAAGCCCAGAAACTTGGAAAGTAATACAACAAAACGAAGACTATGTAATTTCTCAACCTCATTGGGGCTTTCAACTTCGTAGAGATGAAACTCATTTTTATGATACTCGCTTAGTTACCGTTTATGAAAATCCAAAAAAGGTCAGAAATGATTATAAACTAGCGCAAGAAAATCGCAAAAAACGATTAGAGCAGCTCAACAGTAAAAATATTTTAGAAAAAGTATTTGGAACAGAAGAAAAAATAGACCTTTTCGAACAGCTCCAAACCATTCCAGAATCTGAGCTGATTGAACTAGATAAAAATAATACAGAGCGTCGTTTGATTGTCCGAAATCAAGAAGATACTCGCTACGAATATGAAGTAAAAGGAAGTATAAAAGATGGTGTTTATCGTGAATTCAAGGCTGGAAAACTGATTATTGAAGGTTATTATAAAAATGATAAACGAGATGGAAAATGGCGATTTTATGATAAAGATGGCAAAATAAAAGAGCGAAAACGCTATAAAGATGGAGAAGAATCTAAATTTTCTTTGTTTTAAAATTTACCTTTTAAGGAAGTAAAAATAAATTGAAATAATGGCACAAGAATATGACAAGATTTTTAAAGAAAATATAGAACAAGTCGCACTTTCTTTGACAGAAAAATTGTTGGGAATTCGTCCTAAAAAGCTAAAAGAGATTTCAGTCGATTTGCAAAAAACTATCGAACGAAAACCTGATTTTATCAAAAAAGTAGTTCATAAAGACTCCTCTAGGGATTATATTTTACATATTGAGTTTCAAGCAAAAATCTATTCTACAATTATCACTACAATATTTCGATTATATTTTACATATTGAGTTTCAAGTGGTTGATGAACCAAAAATGATACATCGTATGTTTGAGTATTATGCGTTAATGTTTCGAAAACATAAAGTCAAACTCAAGCAAATCGTTTTTTATATTGGAAAAGGAAAGGCAAACATGATTACAGAGGTAAGTCATGAAGATTTGAATTTTCGATTTAGTGTTATTAGCATTCAAGAAATAGCTTATACTGAATTCTTAAATTCTGATAAACCAGAGGAGATTATTTTGGCAATTTTGGCAGATTTTAAAAATGAAAATCCTAGTAAGGTTATTCAATCCATTTTGCAAAAAATAATAGATACTACAAATCCAAACTTAGACCAATTAAAATACGTTAGACAGTTAGAAGTATTATCACTTTTAAGAGATTTACAGAAAGAAACATTAAAACAATCCAAAAATATGGCACTAATATATGACATCAAAAAAGATCTAAGATATCAAGAGGGAAGACAAGAGGGAAAAATAGAACAAACTATTTTAGCTATTAAAGCTTTTGTTGAAATGAATGTTCCATATCAAAAAATAGCTGATTCTCTAAAAGTATCTGTAGAGTTTGTAGAAGAAATAGCTAAATCTATCAAGAAATAAAGATTAAAAGTTATAGGAATTTGAAGTAATCAAATTCCTATTTTTTTGATTCTAAGTAACTTGTCCTAATTAGTTTATACTATTATCTTCATTTTTTTCAAGTCTGTACCGTAGGTCTGACTTGGGAAAAATAAGCTTTTTTTGAGCTTTAAAGACATGTTTTAAACTGGTCAGACCTACGGTACAGACCAATTTAAAATAAAAAATAGATATAATTAATTTTGATTAGCTACTTAAATTTATTTAGATTTCATTTCACTTCAACAACTTCCACTTTATAAGTAAGTTTGGATAACTCTTCTTCTTTTACTTTCGGAACTGCCATTGTGGTACTCAAAATACGTATTTGATTGCGTTTTAGCTTAGAAGTAGAACCCGAAACGCCATATCTAACCTCTGTTCCTAGTAATTTATTAGAAGAATCAAACCAACTAAATTGAAATTTAAGAAGAGAAATAGAAGTATTCCCTGTATTTTCAATTTCTAAAGTAACACGATGAAACCCACCTCCAATCATACTATCTGAAAAATTACTTTCTCGTTCTTTAAGCTGAATATCTGTATTAGGTCGTTTTTGCGCCCAAGTTACTGAGATTTTTGGCGAAGCTTCATAAGATAACGCTTCGGTCAGTTTTTCTTGAACAATTACAGAAGAAGATAACACTATTTTTGCAATATTTAAAAAATAAGATGCATTAATTTTGTACGATTACTTAAATCAAACTTTTATGTCATCTAAACATAGAAGTTAATTTTTATTAGACAACCAACATTTAAAAAAAACACAAAGAATGAGTAAAATTGTGTTTTGTCAAAAAAAACTCTAAACTTTATTCAAACTTTCTACGCAAAGTCACGTTTTGAATACAAATTTTAATCACATCTTTTAACCAAAAACACAATGAATTTAATCACAAAATTCATTTCCAAACTCTTCAACGAACAAGTAATGAACTGGAACAAACTAGAAACACCCGAAAAACTACAAGAAATTATCAAAAATTCTGATGCTACGCCTGTACTTATTTTCAAACACAGTACACGCTGTTCGATTAGCTCAATGGCTCTTTCTCGCTTCGAACGCCAATGGAATCAAGAAAAAATGGGAAATGTGCAGCCTTATTATTTGGATTTAATTCAGCATAGAGATATTTCAAACCTAATTGCACAAGAATTGAATATCAATCACGAATCGCCTCAAGTTTTGTTGGTAGAAAATGGAAAATGTACTTATAATGCTTCTCATTCAGCTATTTATTTTGATGACTTAGTAGGCAAAGCATCTTAATTTAACTGTGAATTATGAATTGTGAGTTATGAATTAATTTAATACATGATAAGCAGCCCTAATTCCTATTTTCTAATTCACATTTCCTATTTATCAATTATTTCCCCCTTATTTTTTACAAATCATTCAATATTCATGAAAATCGGAATCGTCTGTTATCCTACTTATGGTGGAAGTGGCGTAGTAGCTACCGAACTTGGAAAAGCACTTGCAGAAGCAGGGCATCAAGTTCATTTTATTACTTACGACCAACCTTCACGCCTTGCTCTTTTGAGTAGCAATATTTTTTATCATAAAGTTGATATCAGAACATATCCACTTTTCAAGTACCCTCCTTACGAACTTGCTCTTGCCAGTAAAATGGTAAATGTAGTCAAATGTGAAAAACTTGACCTTTTGCATGTTCATTATGCCATTCCTCATGCGTCGTCTGCTTACATGGCAAAACAAATTTTGAAAACAGAAGGAATTCAAATTCCAGTTGTTACGACGTTGCATGGAACAGATATTACGCTTGTCGGTAAAGACCCAAGTTATGAGCCTGTTGTAACATTTAGTATTAATGAATCGGACGGAGTAACGGCAGTTTCGGGTAGTCTTCGCCAGCAAACTTATGATACATTTAAGGTTACAAAAGATATTGATGTAATTCCAAATTTTATTGATTTAGAACGTTTTAAAAGACAGAAAAAAGACCATTTCAAGACTGCAATTTGCCCAAATGGAGAAAAATTAGTAGTTCATACCTCTAATTTTAGAAAAGTAAAGCGTATTGATGATGTAATAAAAGTTTTTGCTAAAGTCAGAAAACAGATTGAAGCCAAATTATTACTTGTTGGAGAAGGCCCTGAAAGACGACCAATGGAAGACCTCGTAAAAGAATTAAATCTTTCGAATGATGTTCGCTTTTTAGGAGAAATTGATGCGATTGAGGAAGTTTTGTCGGTAGCAGATTTGTTTGTAATGCCTTCTGAAACAGAGAGTTTTGGTTTGGCTGCTTTGGAAGCGATGGCGTGTGAAGTGCCTGTCATTTCAAGTAATGTAGGTGGACTTATAGAGCTAAATGTACAAGGTGTAACTGGTTTTATGAGTAATGTTGGCGATGTAGAAGATATGGCAAAAAATGCCTTAATTATCTTAGATGATGCTAATTTGCCGACCTTCAAAGAAAACGCACTCAAAAGAGCAAAAGAATTTGAGCTTTCGAATATTTTACCTTTGTATGAAGCTGTATATCATAAGGCTGTTGAAAAAGTAAAAGGAGTAGCTGTATAGCTGTAGAACATACTTTAGTGTGTTTGCATTCCAAAACATAGTATTTTATGGAAGAAATTTTAGATAGAGAGACAGAAAATAAAAAGCTAAACGGCTGAATTCCTGTTTTTATAACAAATTTTATTATCATCTTGCTTGGTCTATCTATTTTTATTTTTGACAATGAAGCATTTTTTGTAGTAACAATTTTAGGAGGAGTTCTATTAGTTTTACTCAATGCTTTGATGGCAATTAGTTTATTTTTTCTATCTTCATCTAATTGGAAAAAGTGGGCTATTGTTTTAGTAATTCTCCTACTTTCTATTTTAATACTGTTCTCCTATTTTCTTTTTATATTTGATAAGATTGAATTTAATAAATAGATAATCATGACAGACCGATACATTAACCTTTTTACAGATTTTGGCTTCAAAAAAATATTTGGAGAAGAACCCAATAAAGATTTATTGATTAGTTTTCTGAATGAATTATTGCGTGATAGAGAAAAAATCGTTGATTTGACGTATCTCAATAACGAACATTTGGGAAAAGGTCAGCGAGATAGAAAAGCCGTTTTTGATTTGTATTGTACGAATGAAGAAGGTGAAAAATTTATTGTAGAAGTTCAGCGAGTAAAACAGCAATATTTCAAAGATAGAAGTCTGTATTATTCTACTTTCGCCATTCAAGAACAAGCACGAAAAGGAAAAGACTGGAATTATGAACTTCGAAATGTCTATACAATCGGAGTTTTGGATTTTGAATTTGATGATTCAAAACCAAATCAATTTCATCATAATGTAAAACTTATCGAAACTACTTCAAATAACGTTTTTTATGATAAACTAACTTTTGTTTTTTTAGAAATTCCTAAATTCAACAAGCAATTGGAAGAGTTAGAAAATGATTATGAGCGTTGGTTATTTGCCTTCAAAAACTTACACAAATTAGCAGACAAGCCAAATAACTTGCAGGAAGGTGTTTTTAGAAGACTTTTAGAAATAGCTGAAGTAGCAAAATATAACAAAAAAGAACAATTTGTCTATCAAGAAAGTCTAAAAGATTATTGGGATTTGCAAAGCGTAGCACAAACTTATTTTTCGGAAGGGGTAGAAGAAGGAGATGAAAGAAGAGCTATTAAAACTGCTTTAGTAGGAATAAAAAAAGGTTGGGATAACGAGCTGATAATGGAAGCAACAGATCTATCCGAAGAAAAAATCAACGAACTAAGAAGAAATCAAGAAAAATAAGGTTGACAACAATTCACACACAAACTAAAAAAACATGTTTTCATTAAAAGACAAAGTCGCCCTCATCACAGGAGGCGCAAAAGGAATTGGAAAAGCAGTTGCCGAAACATTCCATAAAGCAGGTGCAAAAATCGTTATTTGGGATCTGGATGAAGAAGGACAAAAAACGGCTGATTCTCTAAACGGAAAATTCTATAAAGTCAATACGGCTGATAGAGAAGGGTTGCATAAAGCTACTCAAGAAGTAATTTCTGATTTTGGTAGAATAGATATTTTGGTAAATAATGCAGGGATACTCAGAGATTCGTCGTTTATGAAAATGAAATACGACCTTTGGGATGATGTTATTAATGTCAATCTTACAGGCGTTTATAACTGTGCAAAAGTCGTAGTTCCACACATGAAAAACCAAAAATATGGCAGAATAATAAATGCTTCTTCGATTGCAGGTGTCTATGGAAATTTTGGACAAACAAATTATTCGGCTGCAAAAGCTGGTGTAATTGGTTTTACAAAAAGCCTCGCTAGAGAAGTTGGAAAAGACGGAATTACAGTCAATGCCATTGCCCCTGGTTATATCCAAACTGAAATGACGGCTTCTATTCCACAAGAATTTCAAGAAAAAATTATCGCTTCAATTCCTGTTCGTCGTGCTGGAAAGCCAAAAGATGTGGCAAATGCGTATTTATATTTGGCATCGGAAGAAGCTAGTTTTGTAAATGGTTCTGTTTTGCATGTGGACGGAGGAGGAATTCTTTAAACAGTTACCAGTTAATTTCAATGAGAACCTCAACGACAGCAGAGTCTCGTGGATAGTTACGGTATATCGAAAACCTTCCAACTCTGCCGTTATCGGTGTCCCTACGATGACACGAAGAAAATTGTTTAACCTAAAATACTATGATTCAAAAAATTAAAGAAACCTGTCTTTATGTAACCGATTTGGATAAAACAGAAGCGTTTTATCATAAAAAGCTAGAACTGCCTATTATTAGCAGAAAAGAAGATGCTTTTATATTTTTTAGGGCAGGTTCTGATGTTCTTTTGTGTTTTATGAATGATTATGCCAAAAATCAAGAAGGTTTACCTCCTCATTTTGCAAACGGAAAAATTCATTTTGCTTTTGAAGTAAAAACAGAAGACTATCAAAAATGGAAAGAAAAAATGAAAGACTATCAAATCAAAATTACTCACGAACAAGAGTGGAAAAACGGCTTACTTTCTTTTTATTTTGAAGACCCAGACGGACACGTTTTGGAAATTGTAAGTGAAGGAATTTGGGATTAAGCCTTAGCTTTATTTTTCTCTAATTTCATCTCAAAAAAATTCAATCTCTTGAATTTCTACATTTTCATCTTGGTAAATTACCCTAAAAAAGAGCATTTGATTTATTGCCAAATTGTTTAAAATTTCTTCGATTTTTTCTTAAAAAAAATTCATTCTTAACAATGTAAAATGTCAATTTTGACTTGCAAAAGCGTAAATTATTTTTAACAGCTACGAATTTCAGAGTGAGAAGTAATCTAAATTTAAAAACAAAATTTTTTTCGCCTTACGTAACATTTTTGTAAAGATTAAGTAATACCGAAATCTACACGAAGGCATTTAAAGCACCAAGAAGGCAGATTATGCCCTAAAAATAGTTGCATTGCCTTTCAAAGACAAGGTCAATCTTCGATGAAAAACCGATTTTTTTTCTCAATTATTTTCCCCACTTTTGTTATCACAATCCACATACACGGAAAGATAACTACTACGCCTCTCTATCTTTTTAGGAAAATAATAGAAATGACAAATCCTATTATTTTTTAAAAAATTATTAAAGAAAAGAGGGTAGTTTTTGCACCCCCAGTTTTTGATAAGGTGATTAAAGTTTCAGAATTATTTCTATTATAAATGAGTAGAGAATTTTAGAAAAATTTAATTTTTAATGAAAATTGGGTTAAGGAATTTTTGTCTTTATATAAAAAAACGACTTTGTTTTTTCTTTTTATAGATTGTCATTTACTCTAAAAAAACAATTAGGGTACTACTAAAAATAAAAAGGAATTATAAGTTATAATTTTTTACAATAAGAGCTACAAATTAGATTTTGTGGTTAATCAGTTTAGCATCAAAATAATAGACAACAGGAAATAAAGACAACTAAAAAAATTGAATGGCAGCAATAAAGAATGAAAGGCATTAAGAATAGTAAAATCTTGAATAAGATTGCCTTCTCTATTTAATTGACAATAAAGAAATTTGGATAGTGTGTGGAAATTTAGTTTTTTAATTAATTATGGTATCACTTTCTCAACAAAATACGGCTATCTCATTGAACCCACACTCAACAAATAGTGGTGGTTATAAGGATTGTCAGACAGTTTGGCAGCAGTGTTTGGAGATAATCAAGGCAGAAATTCCAGAACAGAGTTTCAATACTTGGTTTGTTCCTGTTAGACCTTTGCGTTTGCGCCAAAATATTTTGACGATTCAAGTACCAAGCCTCTATTTTTACGAATTTTTAGAAGAACATTATGTTCTTGTACTCAGAAAAGCGATTATCGAACAGTTAGGTACACATGGAAAATTAGAATATTCTCTTCTTCCAGAAAAAAAACAACAGCCTTTGTTTGGTAATTCGTTTGAAAGCATTGCAGAAAAAAATAATCAAAATCAGCTAGGTCAGACAAATCAGCAAAACGAGCGAGAAACACTACAAAAAAATAGTTTTAATTCTTCTACTTCTTCTCAAGAAGAAGAAAATTCTGAAGCTAGTTCTGGTCAAGCCAGTTTGTTTCAAAATCAAGATTTAACTCAGCAGAATTCTAAGCAAGAAAATTTTAAACAACAGAATTCTAACCAAAAAGAAATAGATTCAGATCATCCGATTATATTAAATGGCAATTCGAATTACCAAACAGCTACTTCTAGAAGTCAGTTAAATACAAATTCGAATTCAACTAGACAGGAATTTAAAAAAGAATACAGCCTTGAGAATAAAACAGAAAATAGACACGGAAATAGAATAGAACACAGACAACCTACTAAACCACAAGTTCAGAAGTCGTCTAACTTTCAACCTTCTACTTCACAGCAGTCTAATTCTCAGTTGTATAATCAAAATCAGACGAGAGGCATTCAGCAACAGTCTAATTTTCGTCCTGTCAAGACGACTCAACAGTTACCTCACAATCTCAATCCGAGATATACCTTCGATACTTTTGTAGAAGGAGAGTGTAATAGTGTTGCTTTTGCAGCAGGTAGAGCCATTGCCAAAAATCCGGGAAGAACGAGTTTTCACCCTTTGGTTTTGTATGGTGGTGTAGGTTTGGGCAAAACGCATTTGGCACATGCGATTGGCAACAAAATCTTAGAACATCATCCAGAAAAGCGAGTAGTTTATGTATCTGCTGACCAGTTTGCTAATGATTTTGTAGCTTCTGTACGTGAAAACGAAATTACGCAGTTTACCGAACAGTATTATCATTTAGATGTTTTAATCGTTGATGACATTCAGTTTTTGTGTGATAAGGTAAAAACGCAAGAGAGTTTTTTCCATATCTTCAATCACTTGCACAGCGCAGGAAAACAAATGATAATGACTAGCGATTGTGCGCCTGCTCAGATGAGAGGTTTGCAAGAACGACTACTTTCTCGTTTCAAATGGGGAGCAATCCTAGATCTGAAAGTTCCTGATATAGAAACTAGAAAGGCAATTATTTACACGAAATTACAAGGATACGAAACGCAGGTTTCTCAAGATGTCATTGATTTTTTAGCAAAAAGTGTAACGACTAATGTTAGAGAATTGGAAGGCGTAATTACTTCACTTTTGGCTAAATCTTCTTTAGCTGATATGAGTATTACGTTGGATTTGGCTCGTCAGGCACTTGGCGCAGTAGTGGCACAAAGCGCAACGCACGAACTTTCCATTGATGCGATTGAGGAAATAGTAGCTGCTTTTTTTCAAGTTACTTTAGAACAACTCAAAAGTAAAACACGGAAAAAAGAAATTGCACTAGCTCGTCAGTTTGCGATGTATCTTACAAAAGAATATACTGATTTGCCTTTAAAAGCAATCGGTTGGCATTTTGGAAAACGAGATCACAGTACTGTTATTCATGCTTGTAAAGTTGTTCCTATAAAAGTGGAGCAAGAAGAGTCTTACAAAAAGACTTTTGATGAGATTATCAAGCGAATAGAACAGCTTTAAATGCAATGGTGAATGGTGAATTAATTACACATATAATTATTTATAATTCATTATTTAGAAATGTTTATTTATAGAAAAAGCCAATACAAACAGATGTATTGGCTTTTTTTATATTTAATATTTACAATATGAGTGACATTTTTCAAATTCTATAAATTGATCAATTTTTGACAAAATAATAGTTTGCTTTTTTCCATAAAGTAGGGTTTGCAAACCCTACTTTATGGAAAAAGACATTTATACAGAATAAAATTTGGTAAAGATTTGCCTTTTTTTAAATGTCACTCATGTTGATTTATATCTTCATTCATCATATAGATCATAAAAATCATTTACCAATAAGTTCAAGTCGTTTTTATTTTGTCCAACTACTTATCACACAAAAAATCTAATTTTTAAAATAAGAATGGCTCAACTCAAAAATACCAAATGCTTCTCTATACGCATTGAATAAATTTTGAATATGTTCTTGTTGGTGCTGTGCCATCATTTCGTACATTTTGGATTTTATACGTGGATATTCCTCAAAAATTTCCAAAATATTAGCGAGTGGTAAAATATAAAGTTCCGTAATAGCGTCGCAACAAATCGCATTATACAATCTATTCGAACCCTGCACCAAACAATTTTCTCCAAAAAAGCCTCCTGTTTTTACTTTCCCTAATTCTTCAAATCGTTCTCCAATATCCAAATCCAAACGTATCTGTCCTGACTTTACAATATAAAGAGCTTGACTAGGGTCATTTCTAAAAAAAACAATTTCATCTTTTGAATAATTTCTTGTATAAAGATTCGGTAGAAAAACCATCAATTCTTCATCTGTAAGACAAGAAAAGAGCAACATTTTTCTAAGAAAATTCATTAATATTTTGTCTTGAGAAGAATATTTACGAGCAAATGGATTCCACATAATAAATTTAGAATTCAGATTTTAGAAGTTAGAAGTTAGAAGTGAATCAAAGAAGGTCAATTTATATTATTCTGACTTCATTTATTTTTATTTCGGCGCACGCCAATATAAATAAATTGCTACAACTCCAAAAATAATATTTGGAATCCAAGCACCGACACGAGGGTCTAATGTTCCACTTTGTCCCAAACTTCTTGCCACTACTACAAACAAAATAAACACAAAAGCCAACACAAAACCAAGTGCAATATTAAAACTTGTTCCTTGCCTTGTTTTTTTGGAAGAAACCACTATTCCCATAATGGTAAGAATAATAATAGCAAAAGGCGAAGCATAACGCTGGTATTTTTCCACCCAATAAATTCCTAATTCTAGTGCTGTTCCACGAGCTTTTTGTTCGGCAATATACTCATCTATTTCTGGCAAAGTTAGGGTTTCGTTGTATCTATATTTACTTTCAAAATCTTTTGGCAGAAGTCCCATAAGCGTATCCATATCTTTTCCAGTTCTGATGATTTCTCGTTCTGCAAAAAAAGTATGTATTTTATAATCATCGACGTGCCAAGTTTGTTTTAAAGTATCCCAAGTGATATTTTCAGCAGAAAATTTTTCTACTAGCTTTCTATTTTCTATGCGTTCTATCGTGAATTTTCGTCCATTAAATGTATTGTTATTATAGCTTTGAAGATATACATACGTATTAGAATCTATCTTTGAATGTACATTTCGCTCATCAAAAGAAAATGGTTTTTTTATGTACGCACTCTCAAAAGCTATTCGTTTTTTGTTGGCACGAGGAACAACCCAGCCACTCAAATAAAACGAAAAAATTGCAATAACAGTAGCACCAATCATATAAGGAAGAAATAATCTCAAATAACTCATTCCACCACTAAGCATCGCTATAATTTCGGTACGCCCTGCCATACGAGAAGTAACAAAAACAGTTGCAATAAAGACCATCAAAGGCGTAATAAGTCCGATGAGGTGCATCACAAAATTGAAATAATAATCTACTACAATCTCTTTGAAACCTAAAGAATGCTTGATAAAATCATCACTTTTTTCACTATAATCTATCGCACAAATCACAGCTAAGATTACCAAAACGACAAAAACGTAAGTAGTAAGGAATTTTTTGAGAATATATTTGTCTATTATTTTCACTCTGTTTTTTTATTAGTTTTAAAACTTCTAGTCTATTTGCTAGTATTAGCTTACAAACTTACAATTTTGAAGGATAACAATTTAATCAAAATCTAATTTTCTAACAATTTTAAAGGAAATTTACAGATAAATGGTAAATTAATGGAATTTAATGCATTATTGCCAGTTTGTCTATACTACTTTTTGCATGCTTATTTGTCTTTTTTCGTCCTCGTGGTGAGTTAGTGAAGATTTTTATTGGTCTGTTCCTTTAGAAAATAACTAAAAAAAATCCTAAGAATTTCGAAGTAATTACTTCAAAACTCTTAGGATTTTTCAATTCAAATAAAAGTAGTTCACAATTATTTTAAACTAACTTCTTATACTTCAGACGTTTAGGAATTTCATCTCCTAATCTTTTCTGACGGTCTTCCATATATTCACTAAAGTTTCCTTCATAAAAACGAACTTGTGAATCGCCTTCAAAAGCCAAAATATGTGTCGCTACTCTATCCAAGAACCATCTATCGTGAGAAATAACAACGGCACAACCAGCAAAGTTATCCAAACCTTCCTCTAAAGCACGTAGCGTTTTTACGTCCAAATCATTGGTAGGCTCATCTAGTAAAAGTAAATTTGCACCTTCTTTCAATGTCAAGGCCAAATGAACTCGGTTACGTTCTCCACCCGAAAGTTCTTTTAATTTTTTCTGTTGGTCTGAGCCTCCAAAATTAAAACGACTTACATAAGCACGAGAATTTGTTTCTTTTCCACCGAGCATCATCAGTTCGCTTCCTCCTGTTATGGTTTCGAAGATTGTTTTTTCGTTATCTATATGGATATGTTCTTGGTCTGCATAACCTACTTGTACGGTTTCTCCGACTTTGAACGTCCCACCATCAGGATTTTCAGTTCCCATAATCATTTTGAAAAGGGTTGTTTTTCCTGCTCCATTGGGCCCAATTACTCCTACAATACCACCTTTAGGCAATGAGAAATTAAGATTTTCGAAAAGTAATTTATCCCCAAATGCTTTTGATACATCTTTTGCTTCAATAACCACATCTCCCAAACGCTCACTTGCAGGAATAAAAATCTCTAGTTTTTCTTCTTTTTGTGATTGGTCTTCGCTCATCATTTTGTCATACGAAGACATACGAGCTTTTGATTTTGCTTGTTTGCCTTTTGAGTTCATTCTTGACCACTCCAACTCTTTTTGAAGTGCTTTTTGATAACGAGAAGCCGTTTTTTCATTTTCAGCCATTTTTTTCTGTTTTTGGTCTAACCAATCTGAATAATTTGCTTTCCAAGGAATACCTTTTCCATTTTCTAATTCCAAAATCCATTCAGTTACATTATCCAAGAAATAACGGTCGTGCGTAACAATAATTACAGTTCCTTTATATTCTCTCAAATGATGCTCAAGCCAATGTACAGACTCTGCGTCCAAGTGGTTGGTAGGCTCATCTAAAAGCAACACATCAGGTTCTTTCAAAAGCAAACGACAAAGCGCAACACGTCTTTTTTCTCCCCCCGAAAGATTACCGATAATGGCATCTTCTGGAGGTGTACGAAGTGCATCCATTGCTTTTTCTAATTTTGTATCCAAACTCCAAGCATCTAAAGCATCTAGTTTTTCTTGAACTTTTGCTTGTTGTTCGATGAGTTTATCCATTTTATCTGGATCATCCAAAATCTCTGGGTCGCCAAATTTTAGATTAATCTCTTCAAATTCTTTGAGTAAATCAACCGTTTCTTGTGCTCCTTCTTGTACAATATCTTTTACTGTTTTGGTGGGGTCAAGTTTTGGTTCTTGCTCCAAATAACCAACAGAATATCCTGGTGAAAAAACAACTTCGCCTTGATATTCAGTTTCCAACCCTGCAATAATTTTGAGAATAGTAGATTTACCTGCACCATTCAGACCAATTACACCGATTTTAGCACCATAAAAAAATGAAAGATAAATATCTTTTAATACTTGTTTTTGAGGAGGATACGTTTTGCTCACTCCTGCCATTGAAAAAATAACTTTATTATCAACTGTACTCATAAATGAATTTTATTTTTTTATGGATTCGTAATTTTATTTTTTGAACAGACTAGGAAGTCTATTATACATAATTCTATTTTAACACTAAATTAGTCAAAAAAGCGTAATTTGAAACATTGAATTTGATTTAAGTCTATTTTATTCTTTAAATTCGTTTTTTATTTTACTGCTTATCAACTAAAAAACTATGTCCTCTTCTAAAATTGAAGATAAATTAATAGAAACATTAGATAAATATTTTCAAAATTTTGGCAATAAAGTTTACCAAAACAATTTTGATGATACTGATGTTTTGATGAATGCTTTTGGCATTACACAAGAACTAAAAAGTGAAAACAAACAGTATTGGGGAAGAGAGTTGGGAAAATGTTGGGAAAATATTTTGAGAGATTTATTTGAAGTAACTTGTCTTGATTTCCAACCTCCCAAGCGTTTTGGAAACGATGAACCTGCTGATTTTTTTTGTAGCAAAGATGCCATAGATACAAAATATAGAGTAGGTTCTGGGGATTCAGGAACTCATAAAAAATTTGAACAATACGGAAATTTATTAAAAAAAAATGGTTATAATCCAATATTTCTCATTTTAAGAACAGATAATTTACAAACTGCATTAAATAAAATGAGAGTGGGAAACTGGAAAATTTATACAGGAGAAGAAACATTTGATTACATAAAAACAAAGACAAATTTTGATTTGAAACAATGGCTTATTAAATTAGAAAAAGCAGGAACATATAAAATACAACGATAATGAATGAAGAAAACACTATTCAGAACTCAAATTTAGAAACAAACAAAGTTTATCTAGGAGATTGTATAGAAGTAATGAAAACATTTCCTCAAGATTCTATTGCTTGTTGTATTACTGACCCACCTTATAATTATGAGTTTATAGGACATAAATGGAGTGACTCGGAAGTTCAACGACGAACAGAACGAGTAAAAGATAGCAAAACAATGGTAAAAAATATTCCTTATGGAAGTGGACTTGCAGGAGGAGTCAGAAATGCAAGATGGTACGAACGAAACCGAAATAATGACTTAGATTATATGAAATGGTGTCAGCTTTGGACAGACGAATTATTCAAAATTTGTAAAGCAGGTGCGCCTGTGGCTGTTTTTAATAGTAATCGTTCGATCGCTCATGTTCAGATTGCTTTAGAAAATAGTGGTTTTTATACAAGAGATGTTTTAGTGTATAGAAGAAATTCAGGCATTCCTAGAGGATTAAATTTAGAAAAAAAGCTAGAAAAAATGGGGCATCAAGATGCTCCAAAATGGAACGGTTGGCATAGTGCTTTTCGCAATGAATGGGAAGCCGTTGTAATTGTTCAGAAACCATTAATCAATAACTACTGGGAAACGCTTCAAGAAACTCATGTAGGAGTTTTCAAGACAGTTAATAAAGACGGTTCTTTTCAATCTAATATTTTTGAAAATTTGAGTAAAAAAGATAAATCTGAAAATTATAGTCATTGTACAGTCAAACCTTTAGGATTAATCAAAAAATTAATTGACACACTTGTTCCTGTTCATGAAGAAAATATAATTTTTGACCCATTTTCAGGAAGTGGAACTACTTTAGTAGCAGCTCAAGAACTTGGTTTTGACTTTGTAGGAATAGAAATAGAAGAAAATTATATTCCTATTATAAATCAACGTTTGGAAGAATCAAAAAATAACAAAGCCTTAACCCCCACTTTATTCTAACTTTTTGATAATCACAAATTCAAAATAATACGATAATTCAATCTATATTCTTCAAAAGAATGTTCGAAGGCTTCCATTTGTTCGGCTACCTCTGAATCAATATCAGCTTTTAGCATTGTATCAATTTCTGTGGCAATGGTTGCCATTCTATCAATTCCCAAAGTAGCAGCACTTCCTTTTATGGTATGAACATGGAGTTTTAAAGTCTGTCTATCATTTTGATTAAATGCCATAATTGCCTCAATTAAAAGTCCTGTTGTTTCCTCCTCAAAGAGTTGATAGGATTCGTCGACAAGTTCTTGTCCCCCCCATTTTTGAAGCTGTTGCGCTGTTTGGGTATTTACGATAGGCAAATATTTTAAAGATTCTGATTTAAATGAACTCTCTACATTAGCTTTATCATCATGTTTTTGCTCTTTTTCTTCTGTATTTTCTTTTATGTTTTCTTTTAAAATTTCATTATTCAAATTATAAAACTTAGCATCTATCCATTGTTTTATTTTTTGAATCAATGTTTCTGCTTTTACAGGCTTGGGTAGATAATCATCCATTCCTGCACTAATAAAACGTTCTTTTTCATCTGCAACTGTAAAAGCTGTCAGGGCAATAATAGGAGGAGAATGAATTTTCAACCTTTTTATAAAACGTGTCGCTGTTACACCATCCATTTCAGGCATCTGAATATCCATATAGACGAGTTCGAAGTGATTATTTTTTATTTTTTGAATCGCTTCTTTTCCATTTACTGCCGTAATTATCTGACAACCAGCTTTTTCTAATATTTTTTTAGCGACTGTTAGGTTCGTTGTATTGTCATCGACTACTAAAATTAAGGGAGTATTAATAAAAGAATTTTCCCAAGTTGATTGTATTTGAGAAGCTCCTTCTTCACTTTGAATTTCAGAATTATTTATCAACTCTGATTCTGTACTTTTCAGCGCTTCAAAAGAAAAATAAAATGTACTTCCTTCTTTTTCTTTTGAATAAACTTGTAGTGTTCCTCCCATTATTTCTACAAGGTGCTTGGCTATTGTCAGTCCAAGTCCTGTTCCACTAACTGTTTTTTGATAATGGTGTTGGAGTTTAGAAAAAGAATCAAATAAAAATTCTTGATTATCTTCCGAAATTCCAATCCCTGTGTCTTTTACTTCGCCATGCAAAAGTAATTTGCCGTCTTCTTCCTTTAGTGTATCTACTGAAATAGTTATTTTTCCATTTTGGACATTGTATTTTATGGCATTTGAAACCAAATAACTAAAAATTTGTAATAGACGACTTTTATCAGCTATGATTTTGTTGGGAGTTTTATCTGTAATTTTGATAGAAAACTGTAATTCTTTCTTCTTGATTTCTTGTGTGAAAAGCAATGAAAGCTCTTCTAATGCTGATTTTACTTCGAATACTTCTGGTTTTAAAAGCATTTTATTGGCTTCTATCTTAGATAAATCCAATACATTATTCAAAATAATCAATAAGTCATTTGAAGAAGATTCAATCGTATCTACATACTTATTTTGTTCTTCGTTGAGCCGAGTTGTACGTAAAAGGTCAATCATTCCAATAATTCCATTCATGGGCGTTCGGATTTCGTGTCCCATGTCTGCTAAAAACTGTTTTTTACTTTCCAAAATTCGCTCTATATCTTGTTTTGCTTTTTGTGCTTCTTGATTTACTTTTTTTACTTCATTAATTTCTCTTGCAACGCCCTCTACTCCTATTATTTTGCTGTATGATTTTTCATTTTTATTAATTTTACCTTCTATAATTTGAAAATTACAGAGCAACGTTTTGGCAATTCCTAATTTTGAAATTACTTTTACTTCGTAATTTTTTATTTTTTTTCGTTCTTTTAATATAAAAAAAAGATTTTCTAGTTTTTCTTGCGATAAGAGAAAATAATGCAATCCTTTATGTATAATTTCTTTTGGTTCGTACCCCAAAATAGCCTTTATCGACGGACTAATTGTGGTTACTGTTCCTTTGTGGTCAGTTTGAAAATAAATATCTTGAAAAGAATCAAAGATAGTTTTGAATTTTATTTCATTTTCTTTTTTATCTAAACGTACCACGCCCGACAAAATCATTTGATAAAAACAATCTAAAAAACCAATCGTTTGATTGTCTATATTTTGATAACTTGTCGGAGAAAGACAAACAAAAACATTCAATAATTGATTAGACTTTTGAATTGGAATATATAAGAAATAATATTGATTTTCATTTTGCGTAAAAACTACCTTTCTCAGTTCGTTGGCTTCGTTTTTAGATTTTTTTTCAAGATTAGAAATTTCTTCTTCATTCAATGAAAATGAATTTTCTGAATTATTTTTTGAGTAAACAATTTGATTAGAAACTGTAATGACAAAAAATTCTATTTCAAAAACTTGCTTCAAATGCTCAAAAATAGAATTGTAGAGAGCATCAAAAGAAATACAAGTATTTACCGATTTGAGAAAAGAAAAAAGAGCTTGTGCTTGGTTTTGAGAAGGCACAGAAAAATCGGAAGAAATTGAAGATGAAAGAGATAAAATTTCTGTCTTTATCATAAAAAAATAGGTTTTTGCTTTCTCTAGTATTTACTAAGATTTATAAGAGTATAAAAACTTTACAGGTTTAAACTTGAATGATTATCTTTGCACTTTCCTTAAATTTAAGAAATTATTGCATAGTACAATAGCCAACTTCAAAAAAACATAATTTTTGTTTACTAATCTAGTATTGAAAATACTTAGCCAATTCATACAATTTACACCCAACTAATAACTATAATTTATTTTTATGTCATCTAATCGTTATCAAACCCTAAAAATAAAAGAAATTGTCAAAGAAACTCCTGACACAATTACTATACATCTCAAACAACCTCTTTTCAGAAAAATACCGTATTATGCAGGTCAGTTTTTGACACTTATTGTAAAGGATGCAAATGGCAAAAAATACCGTCGTGCTTATTCTCTTTGTTCTGCACCTCACTTGGATAGTACCCTTGCCGTAACGGTAAAAAGAGTAGAAGGTGGCGTAGTTTCGAATCTTTTGAATGATACATTGAAAGGAGGAGAAAAACTAGAAATTATGGAACCGATGGGTAATTTTGTTTTGAGAACTCACCCAGATAATAATCGTCATATAATTCTTTTTGGTGGTGGAAGTGGAATTACGCCATTAATGTCAATGCTAAAAGTAGCTTTGAGTTACGAGCAAAATAGCGTTGTTTCGCTGATTTATACGTGTAGAGATGAAGAAAGCACCATTTTTAAGAATCAATTAGACAAACTAAAAGAAAAACATGGCGATAGATTTAATTTGATTTATTCCTTGACACAACCAAAAACAGATTTATCTCAAAAAGAAAATCATCTCAGTACTTATTTTAAGGGGCGTATCACAAAAGAATTTATTAAAACAACTTTAGAGAAATTACCAAATATTAAAGAACGAATTTTCTACCTCTGTGGGCCTGAAGGAATGATGGACACAGTAGAAGAAACTTTATCAGAATTGAATGTTGATGCTGATACGGTTCATAAAGAAAACTTTTTTGCGCCCGTCAATTCGGATGACGAAAATGGAGAAATCGTTCCAAATGGAAGAAAAACAGTCAAAATTTTATTAAATGGAGAAGAAATGGAAATCGCTGTCGATGCCAAAAAGACTATTTTAGATGCAGCGTTAGATCAAGAAATTGATATGCCTTATTCGTGTCAAAGTGGTCTTTGTACGGCTTGTCGTGGTCTTTGTTTGTCTGGAAAAGTTACGATGGATTCCAACGAAGCTCTTAGTGAAGCCGAAATTACAGAAGGTTATATTCTGACTTGTCAGGCGCATCCACTTACAGATGATGTGAAGGTGGATATGGACGCTTAAAGGTAATCATGAATTAAAAATTACGAGTTTATTTGTTTATAATTTACTAGTAATAAGACTTTCGCAAATCGTCTATAGAACAAACTTTTATTATGTTATTTGCATTCTAGTAGGGACAATACACGCATTGTCCCTACAACTACCATTTTAAAAAAATAAAACTCAGTTATTTTTTAAAATTGCAAAAGTACTAAATAATTGATTTAATGATAATTGAACGGTTTATTTTTTAGTAGACCGTTACTGTACCCTACTTTTTTTAAAACCTCGTTGATGGCTGCATGTGAGCTTCAACAACGGTGGGTTTTGCTCTATTTTTCAACCTTCAACGAGGTTTCACCGTCGTTGAGATTAAAAAATAAAAATAGTAGGGTACAGTAATAGACGAGGAAACTAGGTATTACATTTATGAAGAGATAGGAGTAATATTTTGTTTAGAGATAAGTAAATGGACACCTGCCAAAGCAGCGAAGCTAATTTAAAATGGATAATTGATAATTATATAAAACATTGATTATCAAGCTATTACATTAAAAAATAAGATGCATTAATTTTGTACGATTACTTAGTTTGACTTTACTATTTTTTAATCAAAATCCTGTGGATTT
>PFKD01000314.1 GCA_002784125.1 Flexibacter sp. CG_4_10_14_3_um_filter_32_15 | reverse complement strand
AAAAAGCAAACTATTATTTTGTCAAAAATTGGTCAATTTACAAAATTTGAAAAATGTCACTCATATTAATTTTAGTATAAAATAAATGCTTATATTTACCACATATTTGTAATTCTCCTATCATTACAACTATAAAATTTGCTTATTCCCTTTTATCTTGTTTTTTTATCAAAAAAAATAAAACAGATATTCTAATAAAAATATATGCGCTATACCAATACTCTAAAATATGCCCTTGGTGGTCTATTATTTGGTTTATTTTTTCCTCTATTTGCTTGGTTGCTTGATGGCTTTTTCTTCAAACAACTTGCCTTTGGCTGGTCTATGATTGCCACATTGCACAAGATCAATCCTATTCATTTTGTTATTGATATCGCTCCTTTAGTTTTGGGAGGTGCTTTTGCTTATATGGGTTCTTTGGCAGACAAACTTATTGCAAGTTATCAAAGAAAAGGAATTGATTCAGAACAATATGCAAAAGAAAATAATGCAATTTTACGAAAACTGCGAATTGGAAATATAGCTGCACCAATTATTATTACCATTCTCTTATTAGGAAGTTATTTATTTGTTCAAAGTTTTATATCCGACCAGCAAAATGATGCTCCTGTAATTAATATGTCAGGAAGACAGCGTATGTTGAGCCAAAAAATAGCTAAAAGTGCCTTGTATATAAGCACGACTTCATCACAAAGTGAAGAGCAAGTTCCTTACATGAATGCTTTAGATATAGATATTAAAGAATTTGAAACAGCACATCGCAATTTGACAGAAAAAGAAAACACATTAGATTTTAATAAAAATCATGTTAATTCTGAAGAAATAAAATCTTTATATGACTCAATTACTCCCTATTACAATGGAATTTTGGCAGGTATAGAGCAACTTCTAGAAGCCAACAAGGTAACAGACCTAGAAAACAGCAGAATAAGCATGCAAGATGCTATTCAAAAAATAGAACGCAATGAAAGAGCATTTCTATTCATTATGGATAAAATTGTTGTTACTTATAAAGAAGAATCACAAGAAAAACTAAATAAAATAGAAATAGCGCAATTTGCTGTTGTGGGCTTTCTCATTGCTTTTGTATGGTGTATCTCGTTTTTTGTTTTAAAGCCAATGATAGATAGAGTGAAACTAGCTTTTGTAGATGTAGAAAAAGCTACTAAAGAACTAGAAATAAATAATGAAGAATTAGCAGCGTCAGAAGAAGAGTTACGCCAAAACGCCGAACAAATGAAACTCGTCAATAATGATTTAGCTAATTCACAAAGAGAACTAAAGGTCTATATTGATAGAGTTTCAGAAGCCCAAAAAATGGCAAAACTAGCAGCTTATGATTTAGATATCAAAACGAATGAAATTACGCACACCGAACATCTAAACCATATATTTGGAGTTGATGAAAATGTAAAAATTGATACTACATTTTTAGAAAAAGTCATTCATCCAAAAGATTATCCTATCCTATTAGAAAGTCAAAAGAAAGCCATAGAAGACCATGAAGATACGTTTTATCGTCTGCGTATCAAAACCGATTACTTTGCAGATTGGCACTGGTTTCAAGGAGCTACTCATGGTGTTTTTGATAAAAAAAATACTTTGGAATATATTGTAAATAGCTTACAAGATATTACAGAAACTATAAAGAAAGAAATAGAAATAGAAAAACTTCTTCAAGAAACAAGTATGCAAAATCAAGAATTGCAGGCTTCAGAAGAAGAACTCCGTCAAAATACAGAACAATTACAAGTCATTAATGATAATCTTTTTGTAGCACAGAGAGAAGTAGAAGAAAAGCAAAATCTTTTAATACGTGCTGAAAAACTATCTCAAATTGGTAGTTTTGATATTATCGTTCAAAATTTGAGTTTTAGTTACTCTGAAAATCTAGCAGCCATGTATGGTTTACATAGACATGAAATGGACGACATTAGAGAGCATCAAAAATATTTTAGAGAAGAAGAAGGAGAACAAATTAGAGAAAACATCAAAGAATTATTACAAGGAAAAAAAGATACCTTTTCTATGGTAGGACATTTTATGCCTCCTAACCAAAAAGAAATTAAAATATTAAACTTAGAAGCAAATCTAATTAGAGATAGTTATGGAAATCCAGAACGCATATTGGGTGTAGTTCAAGATGTTACTCAAATTACGCTACAACAAGAAGCATTAGAACAATCTCAAAAACAATTAGAGTCTATTAGTAATAACTTACAAGGAATTATGTATCGTTGTTTGGTAGATGAAGATTGGACAATAAAATTTATTTCTAAAGGCATAGAACGCATTACAGGGTATCCATTTGATGATTTTATAGATAATAAAGTTCGTTCATTTGCAAGTATTGTTCACCCAGAAGACGATTTTATAGGTGCTGAAATAGAACAAGCCAACAAAACAAATTCTCCTTATAAACTAGAATACCGTCTTATTCATAAAAATGGTTCTATCATTTGGGTAGAAGAAACAGGACAAATAACAAAAGATGAAACCAATACTGTCGATTATCTTGATGGTGTTTTGATGGATATTACACAAAGAAAACAAGCCGAACAAATCATTGAAAGTCAAACAGAAAAACTTCTAACTTCTCAAAAAGAATTAGGGCAACAACAGCGAATGCTTACTGATGCCGAAAAAATGGCAAAAATGGGTAGTTATGTTTGGGATTTACATACAAGAGAAATCAAACACTCTGATAACCTCCCTACTATTTATGGACTAGAAAAAGATACAGTTATCAATCAAATTATTTTTGATGCTATCATTCATCCAGAAGAAAGAGAAAGACATCAAAGAGCGATTGCAGAAGCCATGATGAGAGGAGAAAAAGAAGTTTTTACTACCTATAGGGCAAAGCCTCCTCATCTTTCAGAAGACCATTGGAAACATTATCGTACTTGTTCTATCATAAAGTATAATGAAGATAACGAACCCACCACTATTATTGGCACAGCACAAGATGTTAGTGAGGAAATAGCTCAACAAAAACTACAAGAAAAACTTTTAAATTATGTCAAAGAAAACAAAGAGAATTTAGAAGAATCTCAACGCATTGCCCAAATGGTAAGCTATGATTTAGATATTAATAGCAAAAAAATAAAATGGTCGGATAGTTTTGATAAAGTCTTTAAAGTAGAAGATTATCAAATACCACAAGATGCGCAAGTTTTTCAATCGTGGATAGAAGAAAAAGATTTACATCAACTTAATGAAGCATGGAAGACAGCTATAACACAAAAAGAAGAATTTAATGCTATTTATCGCATAAATACACCGAATAAAAAAACATTGTATGTAAGAGAAAGAGGCTATCCTATCTTTGATAACAAGGGAAATCTTATCAAAATGAAAGGAACACTTCAAGACATTACAAAAACAGAACTAGCTAAAAAGAAACTAGAAGAAACTTCTTATGAAATAGAAAAACAAAATAAAAATCTTATTTCTAGTATCAACTATGCACAGCGCATTCAGTCGGCAATGCTAGGGGGAACACAAGATTTAAAACAAATTTTTAAAGATTCCTTTGTATTCTTTGAGCCTAAAGATGTTGTTTCAGGAGATTTTTATTGGTACAATGAAATAGGAACACGAAAAATTGCTGTTGTAGGAGATTGCACAGGACATGGAGTACCAGGAGCATTTATGTCCTTGCTTGGTACAACACTTTTGAATGAAGCCATTTTACAAAAACAAATTACTACACCAAGTAAAATTTTAGATTTTATGCAATCTGAAATTAGAAGAATCTTAAAACAAGATACCACAGGAAACCGTGACGGAATAGATATGGCTGTTGTTGTTGTAGATAAATCTGTTGGAATGATGGAATTTGCAGGAGCAAAAAATCCTTTAGTTTATCTTCATAAAAAACGAAAAAAGGGAGGAGCAGAAGCAAACCTAACTCTCATTAAAGGCGATGTACATCCAATAGGAGGACGAACTGAAAAGTTTATTGATGCAGAATACACAAATCACATCATCGAATTAGAAAATGTGGAAGCCTTTTATATTTATTCTGATGGTTATCAAGACCAATTTGGAGGAGAAGAAGGACGAAAATTTATGTCTAATAAATTCAGACAGCTTTTATATGATACACACAGTACATCTATGCGCCATCAAAGGGTTTCGCTAAAAAGAAATCTAATGAATTGGATGGGAACAGAGAACGAACAGATAGATGATATTTGTGTAATGGGAATTACTATATAAATTTAGAAGTTAGAAGTTAGAAGTAATACAAAAGCCAGTAGTTCTTAAATAGAATTACTGGCTTTTGCATTTTGTAGGGAAAAGACACATCTTTTCCTACAATAGATTGCTCTAATCAATTAAAAAATATAGCATTAATAAACAAACGATTTGTTCCATACCAAAATGCTCTAAAATTTGGATTATCTGCAAAAGCAACAAACTTTCCTTTTCCTATAGTTTTTGAAATAATCGAAACGCTATTTTGTAATTTTTCTTTATTTGAAGTTGATAAATAACCACTTACAATATTACTAGAAGGATTTTGAGTATAAATAAGTGGCATGTCATACGGATTATCAGAATATTCTAAAAAAATACGATTGTCTTTAAAAATACGTATCGTTTCGGATTCATAACCAAAAGCAATCGGATTTGAAAGGTCTAATTGTCCTTCCAAAATAAATCCTCCTATATAATTAGAACCTCTGTCGTTATCTCTAGTTGAATACATCAAACGTTGTTTTGTATCTGAATTAGTTTGATTTGAAAAACTCTTTTGATTCAGATTAAAATAAGAACTTCCCCTCAAAAAATTGATTGATGAACCAATCACAATCAAAGTTCCTCCATTTTCTGTCCAGCTAGAAAGTGTATTTGGATTAAAATTTTGAGGATAACCACTTGGTAAAATAATCGTCGTATAATCGTGTAAATCAATTTTTGAAAGCTCACTTGCTTCAATCAAAGAAATTTTCATTCCATAACGAGCATCTAATAAATGCCACATTTCGCCAGCTTCATACGAATCCACACCTTCGCCCACAACTACCACAACTTTAGGTAATTTCAAAGTCTGAAAACTTGGACTTCCCAAATCAATTCCTTCATCTGTAAGTCCTGTTTGTAGAGAAGTAATTTTGATAGAATTTTCTTGACTTGCTTCTTTGAGCATTTCCAATAAATAATTTGCTTCTTTTTCATTTTCAGGAGTTTTGACAAAAATAGTTCCTCTGTCAAAATCTGTTTTATTATCATTTCCATTATCCTTAAAGATATACGAAAATACTTCTTCACTTACTTTGACATTCAGATTATTTTCTAATAATTGATTTACTAATTTTGGTGCACAATAATTTTTCCAATCAATCAAATAACCAATTTCACTTTTTTGTAATTTTTGCTTTTCCTTAGCAAACAATTCTGAAAAGTAAGTAGCATTTATTTTCTCTCCTTTCAAACTTGAAATATCACTTGTAGAAAGTATTTTTTGTTCCAATCCAAAAGAATACGTAAACGTCCAAGCCGAAACATCATAAAAAATACTGTCTTTGAAAGTCTTTGGTGTATCAAAAAGAGCTTTTACTAATCTACCTTGTGTTTGATTAATAGGAACAACAACCGAATTTTTATCAGAAAAAGTAACGGCATTCTTATTTTGATTCTCTTTTACTTCATTTTTCTCATCTTTATTTAAAAGGTAAAAATCAATTTGATGTATTTCCAAGATTTTTAAAAGAGCTTCAAAACGTGGAATATCATTCTTTCCTCCAATCAAATAACCTTTTTCAGTAAAATTTTTGGCAAAATCAGCAGTCGTTTTGTAGAAATTCTGTTGATAATCTAAAAGTTCTTTTCTAAGATTTACAGCAGCTTCCAAAGTAG
This sequence comes from Flexibacter sp. CG_4_10_14_3_um_filter_32_15, assembly GCA_002784125.1. Lineage (GTDB taxonomy): Bacteria > Bacteroidota > Bacteroidia > Cytophagales > Bernardetiaceae > Bernardetia. The sequence goes on along the minus strand of PFKD01000314.1, from coordinate 300 downwards.
AAAGCGAAGTCGTAAGTTGATTACGAATAGCAAACTCAAAGGTAATCACTCCGTTTTCGCTATCTTGTGCATGTCCTCTTGCACTTGCCTGTTCGAAAAGAATTCCTACCGAACCATTTATATCTGGATAAGTAGAACCTTTTCCATAATAAAAATCGTCAAAACTTTGCTCAGTATAATACAGCGAACCTACTCTACCCCACCATTTTTTAAGTACTTGATAATGAGCAGTTTAATTTATATTTTAATTTACATATAATCAAATATCGGAAAAATCTATCAGTTATATTTTCAAATTCT
>PFKD01000214.1 GCA_002784125.1 Flexibacter sp. CG_4_10_14_3_um_filter_32_15 | reverse complement strand
AATAACACTTTTACAGAATAAAATTTGGTAATCACAAAACTTGTTTATTATCAGTCCAATATTAGATAAGAGCCAAATTTTTTTACTTTTATTCTCTATTTTCTTTACTTCTTTGGCTCAAAAAGCTAGATTTTTATTAGCTCATAATGCTTTCCATCTTATAATTTATAAATTAACTCATATTTTTTCCTAACAAAAGTCATTTTTTAAACTCAAAAAGTAGTCGTTCTTTGTAAATATAAAAATTATCTATCAATATAACTTCACAGAATAGAATGAACGATTTACTTCAAAAATACAATGTTGCTAGTCCTCGTTACACCAGTTATCCGACTGTTCCGTATTGGGAAAACACAGAGCATAACTTAGAAAACTGGCAAAACTCACTCAAAAATGCCTTTTGGACAAGTGGACGAGAAGTCAGTATTTATGTTCATTTGCCTTATTGTGAAAGTTTGTGTACATATTGTGGCTGTACTACTCGCATCACCACAAACCACAATGTAGAAGAACCTTATATCGATTTGATAGAAAAAGAATGGAATCTTTATTTAAAAACACTTCCACAAAAGCCAATTTTGAGAGAAGTTCATTTGGGAGGAGGAACGCCCACTTTTTTTTCTCCAAAAAATCTAACTCGCCTAATAAATATTTTTAAGTCTTCTTGTGATGTTCCTAGTGATACAGAATGGGGTTTTGAAGGACACCCAAACAACACAAGCAAAGAACATTTAAAGACCTTGAAAGAATTGGGTTTTAATCGTGTTAGTTTTGGAATACAGGATTTTGATGAAAATGTACAGAAAATTATTAACCGAATTCAGCCCTATCAAAAAGTAGTTGAATGTGTCAAAAACGCTAGAGAATTAGGTTTTGAATCTATTAATTTTGATTTGGTGTATGGTTTACCCTTGCAAAATATCAAAACTATACAAGATACCATTCAAAAAACATTAGAATTACGCCCTTCTCGTTTGGCTTTTTATGGATATGCTCATGTGCCGTGGCTCAAACCTTCACAAAAAAAATTAGAACCTTTTTTACTTTCTGCTGATGAAAAAGCAAATTTGTATGCGATTGGTAAAAAATTATTGACAGAAAAAGGCTATGTTGATATAGGAATGGATCATTTTGCGCTACCTACTGATTCTCTTTTGAAGGCTTCAAAAAATGGAAGTTTGCATCGTAATTTTATGGGTTATACTACTCAATCGACGAGTTTGTCTATTGGTTTGGGAGTAAGTGCCATTAGTGATACGTGGACGGCATTTAATCAAAATGAAAAAAATCTCACAGTTTATAAAGAAAAAATAGAAAACAATGAATTTCCATTTTTGAGAGGACATTATCTTACAAAAGAAGATTTAGTAATTCGCCAGCATATTTTGGATTTGATGTGCAGATACGAAACTTCTTGGAATGAAGAGCAGTTTTATGAATTTGGATTTGGGATTAATTTTGACCTTTTGGAATCTCTAAAACAAGATGGTTTGGTAGAATGGCAAGGCAATCATTTGAAAATTACAGAAAAAGGAAAACCTTTTGTAAGGAATATTTGTATGGCGTTTGATGTCCGACTTTGGAATTCAAAATTAAATAAAGAAAAAGCAGACAATAAGCCGATGTTTAGTAAAATTGCTTAATAAAAGCTGTGTTTGTAGGTTAAAGGCAAGTCTTTTAACCTACAATTTTTATTATTTATTTTTTCAAAAAAACTTCTTTTACTAATTCTACTATTTGAGAATGAATATTTGTAGCTGCGATGATTTGTCTTCCAAAAACATAATTATCCACAACTTCATTTCCTTCAAAATCACTTACAATTCCTCCAGCTTCTTTTACAATAAGTGCGCCTGCTGCCACATCCCAAGCATTAAGATTGTATTCAAAATAACCTTCAAAACGTCCTGCTGCCACAAAAGCCAAATCTACGGCTGCCGAGCCTAACCTTCTAAGTCCGTGTGCTGCTTTCATCATTTTTCCCATCATAAAGAGATAATCTTCAATTCTATTAAAGTCTTCATACGGAAATCCTGTTGCTAGTAATGATTTGCCTAGTTCTTTCTCTCCAGAAATATTGATTTTTTTTCCGTTTAGAGTTGCTCCTCCGTTTTGATGTGCTGCAAAACATTCTTTACGATTTACTTCATAAACTATTCCTACTAAAAGCTCTGTTTTGTTATTTTTTGTATGAGCAAGTGCAATACTTATTGAATAAACAGGAATTCCATGTACAAAATTGGTTGTACCGTCTAGTGGGTCAATTATCCAATTAAACCCTTCTTCTTTTGGAGTTCCTGTGCCTTCTTCTGCAATAATTCCAGCTTGAGGTAAAAGTTCTCTAAGACGTTCGACAATTTTTTTCTCAGCTTCTTTATCCACATAAGACACCAAACTATTAAAACTCTTGACTTCAATATCATCTTTATCAAAGTCTTGAGCTTCTTTATAAATAAATTCAGCTACTTTTTTAGCTAGTTGGCTGACTTCTTTTCTCAAAAAGGGTAAATCTAGTTTAGCTTTATCTACAAAATTTGAATCTGATGCATGAGTAACCATATTTTATTTAGTGATTAGTGATTAGTGATTAGTGAGAAATTGCGTTCTGAAATAACTGTTTCAAACTTCTTAGTTATCTAAAAAAATAAATTCGTAATTGGCTTCGCCGAGCTAACGGTTAGCTTCGCTGCTTTCACAGGTCGTGATTTATAGTGATTTGAGTAATTCTTTTATATCTTCTTCAATTTGTTTTTCCATAGCCTGTCTAACACCAGTACGTACAACTCCCAAACTTTCTAATTGACGAGCGTAATTGAGTAATGATTTTTTTGTTTTTAGCACCTCATCACGTATTCTCATTTTATCTTCTAAAAATGATCTTTGTTTTACAAATCCATCTTTTTTAAATTTGTCTTCCTTTACAGCTAGTGTTGATTCAGCTTGTATTCTTTGTTTGACAGCAACTCCTTGTTTTTTTATTGCAGCATCTATTCTTGCCAATGCATCTTCTAGCTCTTTTGCTTTTTGTTCAGCTCTTAGTGTAGCTCGTGTTGCTTTTTCTTCATTTTCTTTTGCAATTTCTTCATTTTTTTTAGCTTCTATTTTACTCTTGATAGCTTCTTCTTCACTTCTTTCTGCTGATTTTTTTTCTACAAAAGCATACATACCTGCTGCAATAGAAATCAGAAGTGCAACAGTAGCAACGATAAGAAATACATTCTGACGCTCAATTCGTTTTTTAGCCTCTGCATTTCTAGCTTTTTCAAGGGTCAATAATTGTTCTTCTACTTCTCTTTTCTCAGCTTCCTTAGCTTCGATAGCAGACTTACAGACCTCTAAATATTCAATCTGTAAAGCATTGGGCGCTGGAGATTTCTTTTTTAGGATAGCTTCTTCATACCATGAATGTGCCAAGAAGTATTCTGTTCCGACAAGCAAAAAATCACTATTTTTATCTTGTTTCTGCCATTGTAGTGCTTCTTGATACCAGTGATTGTGTGCTTTTACGTGTTCTCTGTCTGTGTCTAATGTTCTGATAAGTTCTGAAAACGCATCATGAAAAGTAGCTTGATTAGGAATAAAATTTATCCATTGTATGTTTGATAATTCCATAGGAATATCAAATGTTTCGGTAGCTCTATAAAGAATAGTGATGATTCTTTTTCCTAATTTGGTAGCAAACTTTACCTCGTCATCACAATACGGAGATTTGACCGAATCTGGAGAAATAATAAAGACAAAATTCTCACAGGCTTCAATTCCATTATAGATTTCCTGTTGAAAATCTGCACCAGAAGAAATACTTTCTTGGTCAAACCAAGTGGTTTTACCGTTTTCTTGTAATTCGTCATTTAGTTTTCTAGCATAATCTCCGTCTGCTCTTGAGTAAGAAATAAAAACTTCTGTACTGAGCTGTCCACTTTTAGCTTCACTTTCTCTTACAAACTCTTCATGAAGACGTGTAGGTACATGTGTATCTCTTTGTAACCCCATTTTTAGCCAAATTTTTGCCTCATCAAGATTATGTCCTCTAAGTAAGATACTTGCATTATGATTTTGCTCCTTCCAACGAATTGCTTTGTTGAGAATTATTTTATGTTTATGATAATAATCTCGGTCTTCGTTTATTTCATTTAAAAGTTCGTCTATATCTTTTTCATAATCTGTCTTTTCATTCTTTGAGCGTGGAATAAAGTCATAGTCATTGTCTGTAAAATCAATAAACTGTAAGTTTCTAATCTCTATTGGAAAATCATGAGTAGGAACGCTATCCATTCGCAAAGGAATAATTCGTTTGTTGTATTTTACGGCGTGTTCAAGTTCACTTTTACAATACTCAGATTTTATAGATTCATGTGTAATAAAGAAAACAAAATTATCAGCTTGTTCTATACCTTTTTCTACTTCTTTATCAAAATCTCCTCCCGCTTGAATGTCCATTTGATGTGTCCAAGTAGTAATCAAATGTTGAGACAACGAACGCAAAACTCGGTTTCTAATTTCCTCATCTTCTTCTGCATAAGAAACAAAAACATCAGTCATTCTATTTTCAGAATTTTTACGTGCTTCTGCAATAAATTCACAATGAATAGAAGAGGGCAAACAAGGAGGTTGTCCATCTTTAAACTCGGTAAGCAACCACTGTTCTGACTCGCTTTGTCTATCTCCAAAAGGTAAATAACGAGTATTACGATATTGTTTTTCCCATTCTAAGGCAGTATGTAAAAGCTCTGTATGACGGCGTACATAATCTTTATGACTCTCCAAAATGGAGAGCAAACCTTCGTATCCTTGTTTTTTGTCATCAATGTCTAACCATTCATTTTGCCCTTTTCCTTCAATTATATTTTGCCTCATATAAATCCAGTTACGTTTCTTAATAGCAGCGTCCATAAATTCCTCTATCATTTCTCCACTAGGTTCAATATGAAGAATAGGAATAACTCTTTTACTATATTTTTTAGCTAATTCAATTTCTTTTTTACAATATGGGGAACGAATAGAGTGGGGTGCAATTACAAAAATAAAATTATCAGATTTTTCTATTCCTTCATCTATTTGGTCTTGAAAATCAACAGCTAAAGGAATATCGTTTTGGTCAAACCATACTTTATATCCCTTTTCAGTTAATAAATCATGTAGTTGAGAAGCAAAATATTTACTTTCTGCTCTTCCATAGGAAATAAAAATATCTTTATAATTTGGATTAGCCATAATGAACTTTCAATATTAAATTAGAAATGAAGGATAGTTTTGTAGCAAAAATTGGATAGATTATTCTTTTACAGGAAAGAAAACTTTTTAGTAAGCATATAATAATGAAGCTAACTTGACTCGACAAATTAAACATACTCATTTTTTAGGTTAAAATAAAAACTTTACCCTATTTTTTAAGAAAAATAATAGTAGATGAACGTTTTTTACTTTAAAGAAGTTGAGTTTATGAATGCACGAAACACACCTATTTTTCATTTACATCTTGATAATGAAAGAGTTACCTAATAAAAAATTTACATTGTATTTTTATAATGAAGTTTGAAAGAAAATTTTTACAAAAAAAACAGAAAAAGTTAATTTAATCCCTTGCAAACTTCAAATAAAGCTCTTACCTTTGCATTCGTAATTACAGTATAAGAGAACAACAAAACGTTCTAAAGTCTGTGATTTTTATATATGGCGATCATAGCTCAGTTGGTTAGAGTATCGGTTTGTGGTACCGAGGGTCGTGGGTTCGAACCCCACTGTTCGCCCATAGTTTTATAAAAGGCGCTAAACTATTGCCTTTATCCAAATAAAAAAGGCTAAGTACAAAATACTTAGCCTTTTTTTCATTTTTATACAAGTTGTATTTCGTTTGTATAATAACCCTATTTGTGATATTGGCTATATTAGTAGTGGATACTAATTTATAAAATTTGCTTCTATTTCTGCACAATAATCATTATAAGCAACAGGAAATAATAATCTTATTTCTAAAGAAAGATGACTTTCTATTCTTGATTTTGCATCATCGTCTATTTCAATAAAAGTTTTCCCTTCCCTTTTACATTCTCCTTTTGTATAAAAAAGGTGTTTCATTAATTCATATGTCATTCCCCACCCTAAATTAAAAAAAAGCCGTGTTTAAATAAATTATCATTTAATTGATAATAAATTGTATTTTAGCTGCGTAGCTGCGAAATG
>PFKD01000057.1 GCA_002784125.1 Flexibacter sp. CG_4_10_14_3_um_filter_32_15 | reverse complement strand
GAACAAAATAGAAAATACATTTTAAAAATACCTACTAGTGATTTTCCACAAAAATTGTCAGATAACCAAAATTTTTCTTGCCAAGTAATATGTAATGATATTTCTGGCTCGTCTAACAACACCAAGTCATTTTCCTTGACTTTAAAAAGCATTTCATACAATAAAACTAATTGATGCTGTTCGCCAGAAGAAAGGTCGTTGCTATCTAGCTCCTCACCTTTATCTGTTAGAAAAGAAAAACCCAATTTTTTTTCAATATTAACATTTTTAAATTGAAATCGGCTATTGATTATACTTTTGAACAATGTGATTTTTCTCTCTAAACTGTCAAAAACAGATAATTTTTCTTTGACATCTTTAATATACAAGGCTAGAACATTTAAAGAACTATCTTCTATATTTTCTGGTATCTTAAAATTTACATCTTGTACCTTTTCTTTATCCCATAACCCTACTTCTTGTAGTTTTTTTCTTCGCTCTTCTAAATTGTTCAGTTCGTTTTTTATACTTTCAATCGTTAGTTTTTCTTGTTTTTCTTGAGTTATTAGACGATTAGGAAAACTACGTTCTAAATTTTGGGATATTGTGGTATAATCATCTAATACAGACTCTATCATTTCCTTTAATTCTGAGGCATATCGCTTTACTGAATTAGTCATGAATTGTTCTGAGTTACTAGAACTCGTTGTTCTAATTAGTTTTCTTCTATCAATAACTAAAAGTCTTTGCGTTTCTATAAAATGGATATTTAAGTTGTCTTGTATTGTTTTATACCAATCAGGCATTTTTGTGTCACTAGAAAAATGAGAGTAATGGGGAAAATATCTTTCTTGTATTTCGCTAGTAGTTAGCTTTTCGTTTGTACGCCTACTTATCCAAGTATTTTCACCTATTTGACGAAAATCAGTTTTCATGCTAATTATTTTGCTAATTCTTCTGTAATCCTTTTCTGAAGGTTGATAATAAAGTTTGTCATTTGTCTTGTCAGAAAAAGAAATAGTATATTCATATACATTAGAAAAAAGCTCTTTTTGTTGTAAAATTTCTATTTTATTTTCGTTGTCCAAAACAACAATAAAAGAATCAAAAGGCACTTTCTCAAAAATAGAAAACTCCATTTTCAGAAGCCCATACAACATTTTTAAGATGATAGTTTTTCCAAAGCCATTGGGAGCATGAATTATAGTTATTCTATCTTCTTGATTGAAGGGAATAAAATGCTCAAAAGTGTCAAATAAGCCTTTTATGTGTATGCTCTTAATTCTCATGGTTTTAATTTATTATTTTTATGCTAATATACCCAAAATTTGTAAAACCAGTAGTTAATTTCTTAGTTTAAAGTAAAATTAGATAAAATGTTCATTCTTTTCTTAACAGAGATAGGCAAAAAAACTTTATCTTGCATTCAATCCAAAACTAACTTTAAAAACAAAAAAATGAATCAAAAAGCAGATTGGAAAGTCATCGAAGAATTGAATAATATCAAATTTGAAGATATTACTTACAAAAAATCAAATGGAGTGGCTCGTATTGCCTTCAACCGTCCAGAAGTCAGAAATGCGTTTCGTCCAAAAACTGTTACCGAATTATATGTAGCTTTTTTAGATGCTAGAGAAGACACTTCTATCGGAGTTGTTTTGCTTTCCTCAGAAGGGCCTTCACCAAAAGATGGAGTATATTCGTTTTGTAGTGGTGGCGACCAGCGTACACGAGGGCATCAAGGGTATGTAGGCGAAGACGGAATGCCAAGACTTAATATTTTAGAAGTGCAGCGTCTTATGCGTTTTATGCCAAAGGCTGTCATTGCTGTTGTGAATGGTTGGGCTGTTGGTGGTGGACATAGTTTGCATGTCGTTTGTGATTTGACACTTGCCAGTAAAGAACACGCTATTTTCAAACAAACCGATGCCGATGTAACCAGTTTTGATGGTGGTTATGGTTCTGCCTATTTGGCTAAAATGGTCGGACAAAAAAGAGCAAGAGAAATTTTCTTTTTGGGGCGCAATTATTCGGCACAAGAAGCCTACGAAATGGGAATGGTAAATGCCGTTATTCCTCACGAAGAATTAGAAGACACTGCTTACGAATGGGCGCAAGAAATTTTAGAGAAATCGCCCACCTCTATCAAAATGCTAAAATTTGCCTTCAATTTAACTGACGACGGAATGGTCGGACAACAAGTTTTTGCAGGAGAAGCAACACGCCTTGCCTACATGACCGACGAAGCAAAAGAAGGAAGAAATGCCTTTTTGGAGAAAAGAAAACCAGATTTCAAAGACATCAAATGGATTCCGTAATCAGTTACCAGTTATTAGTAACCAGTTGAATTTCATTTTGAAACTAGAATACAGATTTTATAATTTTATGGAATTTGTATGGGTGCATAACAAATTAGCTACGCTGCTCTTTGGGTGTCGCTTAGTCAATTTGTATTACGTAGGGAAAAGCCTTGTTTTTTCCTTCCACACAGGTATTTTTTTTGATACCAACAGCTAGTTTAGGAAAAGGCTTGCCTTTTCCCTACAAAAAACGACAATTTGTTATACACCCATTTGTATTTGACTTCGTCGTCTTTCAGTTATCCTGTCTTTCATCCTATAAATCATACAAATCACTCGCTAAGCAGTTATGGCAAAAATCGCAAAAGAACTCAAAGAAGCAATTTGTCAGATGCCTCAAAAAGAAAAAGATAAAATTTTGTTGCGTCTGATTGCAAAAGACCAAATGCTCATCGCACGTTTAGAACACGAACTTTTCGGAGATGAAGCTGAAACAAAAGCCTTAGCCGAAGAGATAAAAGAAGACATTGACAAAACAATGAATTATGACCACGATACTCCGGGGTGGCTCATGATGGCAATGCGAAGTATAAATGGAGCAATTACTAGACACGTCAAAATTACAAAAGATAAAATAGGTGAAATTGAGCTTACTTTATATTTGCTTTCTACTACTTTCAAAGAACAAGGTGATTTTTTAGAAGAATACTCCTATCGTGCTGACAAATTTGCTGCTTACGTATGTAAAAGAACCGATTTTGTTTTGAAGAAAATCATCAAACTTCATCCAGATTTACAGTTTGATTACAAAAATGAAGTAGAGTTTGTACTTGATTTTTTGCATACCTCAGAAGCTATTCTACATGATGCAGAAACACAAAATATTCCAACTGACTGGGAAAATTTTTTAGAAAAATATGGAAAATAAGCATTTTATAGATTATCAACGAGCTTAAAAGCATCGTTGAGGATTTTAAATAAAAAACAAAACATGAAAGAATCTATCAAAGAAAACTTAGACGAAATTTTATCAAAATTATCAACCACAGAAGCAAAATTAATTGCTGTTACCAAAACGCACCCTTTAGAAAAACTACAAACTTTGTATGATTTGGGTTTTAAAGTTTTTGGAGAAAACCGAGTACAAGAACTTACTGAAAAGTATGAAAAACTCCCAAAAGATATCGAATGGCATTTAATTGGAACTCTTCAAACCAACAAAACAAAATATATTGCACCTTTCATTTCCATGATTCATTCGGTGGAGAGCTTCAAATTATTGAAAGAAATCAATAAACGAGCAAAGCAAAACGAACGAGTAATCGAATGTCTTTTACAAATGCACATTGCAGAAGAAGACACAAAATTTGGTTTGGACGAAAAGGAACTCTACGAAATTTTGGAAAGCGAAGAACTGAAAACCTTTGAAAATATAAAGCTAGTTGGCTTAATGGGAATGGCAACTTTTACAGAGAATGAAAATCAAGTTCGTTCAGAATTTAAAAAACTAAAAAGTCTTTTTGATAAAGTGAAAGCCAATTTTAATACAGAAAATATAACTTTTAGAGAGCTTTCTATGGGAATGAGTGGTGATTATCCGATTGCAATAGAAGAAGGTGCAACGCTTGTGCGTATTGGTAGTGCTATTTTTGGGAGTAGGTAAAATATTTCTTGCTTTTTTGAAACTTGTTGCAGAGTAGTGGCGTTGTATATTTGTACGGAGTAAATGCCGTACATAACAAGTCAAACTTAAAAAATACTTTTAAAAATCATGAATACTTCAAAAACTGCACGTTTTGACACAAGGTGGACGGTAGAGGAAAAAGAATATTTCGAATATGTTACAAAATTAGCAGGTTTCAAATCGTTGGCTGAATTTGTTTTATTTTCTTTAGAACAGGAATCAAAACGAATTGTTGAAAAATACAATCAAATCTTAGCTACAGAACGTGATAGAAGAGTATTCTTTGAAACTATCGAAAATCCTCGTGAGCCAAATCAAGCCCTGAAAAAGGCATACAGAAATCAAAAAAAGTTTTTTACTGATGAGTTTTAAAATCATCAAAAAATTTAGATTATGTATAAAATTGCTGTGCTAGATAGCACACACCGACGAGAAGAATTTAGTTGTGGGAATGAAATTCTTGACAATTATCTTAAAAAACAAGCATCACAAGATGTAAAGCGACAACTATCAGCTTGTTTTGTTATGGTAGATGAGCAAAATAATGTAAAAGGATATTATACACTTTCAAGTGCAAGTATTCCTAGAGAAAATTTACCTCTTTCTATTGCAAAGAAATTACCTCGTAATTACGAAAATCCTCCTGCTACTTTGTTGGGAAGATTGGCGATAGATAAATCTTTAGCAGGACAAGGAGCTGGAGGAAGCTTTTTAGCTAAAGCTCTTGAAAGAAGTTTTCATCAATCAAAAATAATTGGTTCAATGGCAGTTATTGTCGACCCAATAGATGAAAATGCTACAAAGTTTTATGGGAAATTTGGTTTTCTACAATTAGATAGTGGAAAGATGTTTTTAGAAATGAAACAAATTGCAAAACTTGTAGAATCAAATAAATAACGGCTCTCTGACAATTTTTGCCTTTTTATGATTTTTGGTGGAAAATAAATCTATCTTGTATTTTGTTTAAGTCTGTACCGAAGGTCTGACTTGAACAAAATAAGTCGCTTTGTGGCTTTAAATACATATTTTAAACTGGTCAGACCTACGGTACAGACCAATTTAAAATACAAGATTATTTTTAATAAAGGTAAGTGCAAAAATTGTCAGAGAACCTAAATAACTTTCAAAAAAACTGATTTAAGCTTCGAAGCTTAAATCAGTTTTTTTATTTGTATCTATGGGAATGAGTGGCGATTATCCGATTGCAATAGAAGAAGGTGCAACGCTTGTGCGTGTTGGTAGTGCTATTTTTGGTAGTAGGTAGAAGCAAATTAATGATTTTATTTTTGTCTATAAATTTCATATCTTGTTTATCATCTCACATCTTAAAAAAAAGCAATTATGAACGAACTCATAAAAATAGAAGTAATAGAAGGAAATCAAGTGGTTGATAGCCGAATTGTAGCTGAAGGATTAGGAATAAAACATCGAAATCTTTTAGAAACGATTCGAAAATACCAAACTGAATTAGAAAGTATCTCACTGCTGCCGTTTCAAACGGAGGCAGTCAATGAAGAGGGAAATAGAGGAACAAAATATACCACAGCAATTCCCAATGTAACACGATTTTGATTTAAAATCGAAAGTTTAGGTGTTTTTTAGCTAAAAAAATCAATATTTAAGAGAGTTTAAAGCCCTTGTTTCAAATTATTAAGCCCTAAAAAGACGTTTTATTGCTAATTTAATTTACATTGGGAATTGCTGAATATACCACCTTTTGTTATCTCAACGAACTACAATGTAATTTTGTAGTAACATTAAGTCGTATAATACTCCTCAAGTAGTGGCTTTCAAATTGGGCTTAGTAAAGGCTTTTTATTTCGACTTTTCTGCACTGTCAGACACTTTCATAAGTGTCAGTACAGTTATAAACAAATTATCTGACACTTATGAAAGTGTCCGACAATTAAACTTTTGTCTAAAACCAAAATCACTTTAGTATAGATATTTTGTGTAAATTGAAAATTATATGATAAAATATATAGTGCTTTTTTTGTTTTTATTTTGTTGTTTTACACTACAAGCTCAAAATAAATGGATTTTGCATAGTTATGGATATGGAAAAAATACTAATCGTGATGCTCTTGAATGGAAGTACTCATTTAGTAATTATCTCATAGAAACAAATGACTCATTGTTTACTTGTAGGGCAAACGCACGAAAAAAAATTGTACTCGTTTAAAGCAAATCAAGCTAGTTTTTAACTTTGTAAATTGAATT
>PFKD01000167.1 GCA_002784125.1 Flexibacter sp. CG_4_10_14_3_um_filter_32_15 | reverse complement strand
TAAAAGTTATAAGCACAAAATAAGATACCTTACTGATTTAGTGACACAAGCAGTAGCTTGATGGAGATAAAATAGTAAAGTCAAACTTAAATCATAATTAAACTCTACAATTTAAAGAGGATTAATACAAAATCTCAGAAAAAACGAGAAAAAAGTAAAATTTTTTGATTTTTTTGCCACACCTTTGCAGCACTTCCAAACTTGCTTGCGTAAGGACTTTGAAAGCAACTTTAAAAGCAACTTTAAATAAATATACTCATAACCCTGAGCGAACAATTAATTACTAATTTTTGGTGAAAGCCATAGAGCTAACAGATATTGAACTTCGCCTAATTGAAGGCTGCCGTAAAAAACACGCAAAAAGTCAAGAAATGTTATATAAGCATTTTTATGGGTATGCGATGTCGATATCGCTACGTTATTGCAAAAGTAAAGACGAAGCGAGTGAGGTATTGAATGACAGCTTTATGAAAGTATTTACTAAAGTACATCAATACGATACCAAAAAGTCATTTAGAGGTTGGCTTCGACGAATAATCATCAATACAGCTATTGATTTTTATCGTAAAAATGAAAAACATACCCATCACTTAGATGTAGAATATGCCGATAGAGAAGAAGATTCGACAGGCGATGTAATAGACCAAATGAGTGCAGACGAAATTTATGCCCTCGTACAATCTTTACCAAACGTTTATAGGATTACCTTTAATCTCTATGAAATTGAAGGCTATTCACACGAAGAAATTGGAGAACAAATGGGAATTCCAGCAGGAACTTCTCGTTCGAACTTATCAAGAGCAAAACAAAAATTACGCTTACTAATAAAAGAGCATTTCGGAAAAAAGTATGAAGCATATATACGATAACCAAAACGGGGATCAAAACCATCACAAATCATCAGAAGAGCGTTTTACAGAACGGTTTAGAGAAGTGGTACAAAATTATGAGCCAGTTTTCGAACCTGCTGATTGGTCGGCTATGCAATCAAAATTGGCTGCTCATAATGAAAAAGACCGTAAAGCAGTAGTATTTAGACGTTTGGCTGTTTTTGCAACGATGGGTGCAGCAGCAGTAATTCTGTTGTTTGGAGGGTATCAATTTTTAGATAATTCATCAAATACAATTTCAACTCAAAACTCAAATCAAGGAATCGCTTTTCAAGAAAATTCTATAAGAAATCAAAATTCAATCAATACTAATTCTACTGATGATAAAACAAATACACAAAATAATTTAGCAGAAAATTTAGCTAAAAATACAAATCAAAATACTCAAAATAAAAAAGACACTCAAAATTTCACTAAAACAAAATCATATTCTGAAAGTAAAATAGAAGAAAGCAATAATAATCAAAAAAATAATAGTTTGATTACAAATACTGAAAATTCTAATTTTTCAATTACTTCATCAAATAATCAATTAGCTTCAAATTCTACTTTTAATTCAAACAAACAAGAACAATTAACAGGAAGTCTTTTGAATGAAAATAGTAATATAAATAGTAATATAAATAGTAATATAGAAGAAGCAAAATCAAATAAAATGCTTAGTGTATTAAAATTAGAAAAGCAAAAGTTTGATTTGTTTGCAGACGTTAAGCCAAAAGAAATAACGCTGCCAAAATTAGAAATTGATGAAACAATTATTGCTTCTACTAACCAAAATGAAGAACTAATCAGAAAAAATCCAGTTGCAAGTGCTATTGGAAAATGGAGAATTGGAGCTGCTCTTATGGCAATGACAAATATTTATAAAAGCAATGGCAAACAGCGTATGAATTACACAAATGGCTATGGTGTAATGGCTGATTATCAAATTGCTAAACGCTTTAATCTTTCGGCAGGTGCAGTCTATACACAAAAAAGGATTGATATAGAAGAGCCTTTATCTATCCCAACTATTGCAAATGGTTTTAATCCAAATACAAATGACGATGCCTGGGTAAAGAAAAACAAAACGCAAATAAATTGGCAATTACTAGATTTACCTATACATTTGCGCTACAATGCTATTCAAACAGATAGAAATAAATGGTTTGTATCGGCAGGCACTTCAAATTATTTCTTTTTAAAAGAACATTATGAATCGGATTATACCGTTTCAACACAAGATATTTATGACCCACGTCTTACTCGCACACAAGAAGTAGTCAGACAAAGGGAAACACAATCAGCTTTACAGCTTTTTGCAACCATTAATGTTTCTGCAGGACTTGAAACCTCCCTAGGAAAACATTTAACGCTACAAGTTGAACCGTATTGGAGATTTCCAGTACGCTCACTTGGTTCGGAAGGGGTATTTGTTCAGACAGGTGGATTACTTACACGCATCAACTTTGCACTGTAACAATCAACGTTACTGAATAAATATTATCATAAATTGGCAATCTTCTTTGAGGATTGTCAATTTTTTTTTGCGTTAATTTGTAATTGTTATACACATATTGAATTCTTTGAAGTTCATAATCAAGTCAATATTTTTTATTTTAATAATTGAAATAGTCATTAATTGCTATTTACTGGTAACTGATAACTGTTTACTGATAACTGTTTTCATGAATTTATATACTATTTGGTGCATTTTCTGGTTTATGTTGATATTTTTGCTTTTATATCCTTTTTTGTGGCTCTCAACACAGCGTAAAGAATGGCATTCTTGGAATGGATTTTTATACAGAATTTGGGCAAAAGTTCTTTATTTTGGAATGGGAATAAAAATGAAAACAGAGTGGGAATTTGAACCAAATCCAAAGCAAAACTACATTTATGTTTCTAATCATACATCTTACATGGATATTTCTGCCATGGTCATGACTGTTCCAAACTTTAGTGTTTTTATGGGAAAAGCATCGCTGAGTAAAGTTCCTCTGTTTGGTTATATCTTCAAAAAAATTCATATTCCTGTCAGTCGTGGGCAAGGTTCAAGTCGTTTTGAGGCATTTGAAAAAGTCAAAGAAGCACTAGCTGAAGGAAAAAATGTATTGATTTATCCAGAAGGAGGAATTATTGGAAATAACCAACCTACATTAAATCCTTTTAAAGATGGAGCTTTTCGTGCTGCTATCCAGACTGATATTCCGTTAGTTCCTGTAACGATTCTTTATAATTGGATAATTTTTCCTGACAAACAACCCTTTAAATTTACTCGCCACGCCTGTAAAATGATTTATCATAAACCGATAATAACTACTAATTTAGAAGATAAAGATATAGAAGATTTAAAAAACAAAACCTTTCAACTGATTGATTCTACTATAAAAGAAAATATATAGCTCAAAATGTAGCTCATTCTTTAGAATGAGAAGCCTTTTTTTATAAAAATAGGATGTTCAATCTAATTCCCATTACCCATTTTCCATTTCCTAGTTCATGGACATTATCTCTGCTCAAACTTTTTTTGTCAAACAATTAATTCCTTTTTTCAAAGAATGGGGATTTGAATATATAGATGCGTACAGTCAGTTCAGAAAAACGGACAAAATGGGTTTTCAAAACGTAATTTTATCTATTTCACAGTATGAAACCGAAATTTGGATTGAAGTAACTTTGGGAGTCAGAAAAAATGAAGTCGAACATATTTCACAACAATTTTTATCAAATCTTACCGATTTTCACAATCAAACGACTACAATTTCGGTTTCGGTGGGAAAATTAAATCAAAATCCTTACTTTAGATACAAAGCTGAAAATGAAGAGGATTTAGAAGTTTGTGCCGAAGAACTTATAAAATTTATGACAGACGAAGGAATGATTTTCTTAGAAGAAAAAAACTCCATGCAAGATTTGGATGCAGTTTTTAATAAAATTCCTAAACGTCCAATTTTATATATTCACAATCAACATCACCGTTTTTTTAAAGGAATTGTTTTGGCAAAAATCACAAATAATCCAAGATATGAAGAATTGGTAGAGCTTTATTACCGTTCTTTGGCAATTCAAAAGGCAAATGAAACTATTCAAGCAAATTTCAAACGTTTAGTCAATTTTTTAGTTCATTATTCTGTAAATTAGTATCACAGACTTCCTAGTCTGTGTAGAATTGAATCTATTTTTCAAATTTATCAACTATCAACAGGCAAGATGCCTGTTCTACAAAGAACATTTTTATGGCAACAGTACTCATTACAGGAAGCACAAGTGGAATCGGTTTAGGCATTGCAGAGCAGTTTGCAAAAGCAGGATATAATGTAGTT
Source organism: Flexibacter sp. CG_4_10_14_3_um_filter_32_15 (assembly GCA_002784125.1). Lineage (GTDB taxonomy): Bacteria > Bacteroidota > Bacteroidia > Cytophagales > Bernardetiaceae > Bernardetia. Next base: position 6,926 of record PFKD01000167.1, on the reverse strand, counting down.
TTTAATGGTTTGGAAGACAATGGCGCAGAAATAGCAGCCAATGTAGCAAAAGAACATGGCGTTCAGACGATGTTTTCAGATGCAAATATGCTTGACCCAAAGCAAATCAAACAAATGATAGACGAAGCAAAACAGAAATTTGGAACTATCGATGTTTTGATAAATAATGCTGGTATTCAGTATGTTGCGCCTATCGATGAATTTCCTGCTGCAAAATGGAATGCTATTATCGGAATCAATTTGAGCTCTGCTTTTCATACTTCACAAGCCGTTTGGGCAGACATGAAAAAACAAAAATTTGGTAGAATTATCAATATTGCCTCTGCTCACGGACTTCGTGCTTCAGAATTCAAATCAGCTTATGTAGCTGCCAAACACGGAATTGTCGGACTTACAAAAGTTTTGGGTTTGGAAGGTGCACCTTATAATATTACTGCAAATGCTATTTGCCCTGGATATGTCAAAACGCCTTTGGTAGAAAAACAAATTGCAGACCAAGCCAAAACACACGGAATGAGCGAAGATGAAGTCGTAGAAAAAGTAATGTTGAAAAAACAAGCTGTTAAAGATTTTGTTTCCATCGAAACACTTGCAGGAATGGCTTTGTTTTTAGCTTCAAAAGAAGCAAGTACATTTACGGGAACAGCTATTCCAATTGATGGAGGTTGGACAGCTCAATAATGAAATTTCATTTTTTAGAAAATCAAAAAACCTATTTCTTTTAGGCTCTTAACAGGTTTTGGACTGATAGTAATAAAAACTTGATTCATTCATTTATTAGCAAAATATTAGTTCGTTTTTTCCATAGCGCAGGGTTTGCAAACCCTGAGCTATGGAAAAAACAACACTTTTAAAACAACACTTTTACAGGATAAAATTTGGTAAGTACAAAACTTGTTTATTATCAGTCCAATATCAGATAAGAGCCTTCTTTAATTAAAGAAATAGGCTTTTTGATGTTTATTCAGAAAAGTCAGATTAGAAACTTTTATGATTCTATCAAAACAGATCTAGTAGTTCTTGAGTTCGAATTAATTTTCTCCTGTTTCATAGAAGCTACTTTTAGTTTATCTCTTTGATTTTGTTGTTCTTGTAATTGTCTTGCTTGTACTTTAGAACGCATTTTTGAAAAGCGACTTTTCACAGGCATATCTCTCATAGACTCTTCTACTCTGACTTTATCAATTACTTCTGTATATTTTTTGATGATAATCTGTTGGTCAAATTTGGTTTCGGCAAGCCAACGACTACTAACACCCATTTCTTCTAATTTTCCTTTATCCAAACAAATCATTCGTTGCATTTTGTCAGCTAAATCATACGCATTTTTTGCTTCACACAAATAACCATTAAAATTATGAATAACTGTTTCTCTACACCCCGGAACATCAGTTGTAATAATTGGTTTTCCCAAACACGCTGCTTCTAAAAGTGTACGTGGAGTTCCTTCTCTATACGAAGGCAAAACAATACAATCAGCATTTGAGATAAGAGGACGAACGTCGCCAGTAGTACCTAGATATTTCAGAATACCTTCTTTTTCCCATTGCTTAATTTGTTTTTCAGGCACTCCCAAACCTTTTGTTTCGTCTATTTTTCCCAAAAGCTGAAAACGAGCGTTAATTCCTTTACTTCTCAAAAGTTTTATAGCATCGGCATATTCTGCAATTCCTTTATCATAAAGCACTCTAGCAATCAAAAGAAACGTAAACTCCTTTTTATTTTCTTCTTTTGGAATAGATAAAGTAGGTGTATTAGGAACAAAATGATTCGTATCTATACCCGACCCCGGTAAAAGACGAGCAATAGATTCTTTAACTAGATTTTTACTAACAAAAAGTTCTCTGTCGTCTTTATTCTGAAAAAATACAGTTTGGGGAAAGCGAAATGTAAAACGATACAGATATTGAGCAATTTTGGAAGAAATACCTTCTCTTAAAAAGACTGTTCCAAGTCCTGTTACATTATTGATAGAAGGAATCTTTAAAATTTCGGCAGCCATTGTACCATAAATATTTGGTTTTATGGTATAATGTAATACTACATCAAGTTTGTGTTTTTTGTAAGCAGTTACTAATCTTTTGACAAGTAAAGCATCATTAATTGGATTTGTACCTTTACATTCCATCGGAACAGGCTCAAAAGTACAACCCATTTCTTCCAATGATTCTCTATATCCGTCATCTGGAGCGATGGCGATTACTTCGTGGTTTTGTAAAAAGGCTTTGATTAAACCTGCTCTAAAATTATAAATGTTCCAAGAAGAATTGACTACAATTCCTATTTTCATCTTATGTTGGTTATTTCGCATTCGTTAAATGTCGTAATTTTCTTATAAATTTCTTCTTTAAATCAGTTGAGAAGCTCTCAAAAAAGGAATGTAGAGTTCAATTCATATAAAATAAGTATGCGTAAATTAAAAAATTACCAAATTAATTATACATGCTGATTTGAATAATTAAAAGTAGAAAAAAGTATTGATTGAGAATGTTGATACTTTGTTGATTAAAACAAAATTAGTTGTCCAATATCCTATTTTTTCAATTTTTTACTTTCAATAATTGTCTTTTCAGCAGACAATTTCAAAATTAGAAGCTAATTCATTTCACTTAGAGTTATAAGCAAACGCAAGACCAAAATTTAAAAAAGATTAAAACGCTTTTCGTTTTTACACTACTCCTGTATGATTTTTCTGTAAAAAAATGTAAAAAGTTGTTGAGATAGAGAATCTAAATACGTATTTTGGATAAACAAGAAATAAAAGGGTGTATAACAAATTGTCGTTTTTTGTAGGGAAAAGGCTTGCCTTTTCCCTATGTAATACAAATTGACTAAGCGACACCCAAAGAGCAGCGTAGCTAATTTGTTATGCACCTAAATAAAATGGAGCATCAAAAATATCTATCAAGTTTTTGTATTTAATACAAAATTCTCTAAAAAAAGAGAAAATAAAAAATATTTCTCTAAAGTTTCTTAAAACCTTAACTATTTACTAATCAAAGAATTACTTACAAAAAATAATATTGTTTTGTAGGCTAAAAATAGTACCAAATCAAAAAAAACATAAAAAACAATTCTAGCTACTTTTTTTACAAATTTAAAAAAATAAAATTACACATATATAATTATTTTTTAATTAATTGTAATAATAAGTAATCGTACAAAATTAATGTATCTTATTTTTTAATGTAATAATTTGATAATCAATGTTTTATGTAATTATCAATTATCCATTTTAAATTCTCCATTTACTTAGTGTATAAAAAAACAACTATTTGTACTTGGCGTAATTTTATTTTGTGATACTATCTTTCAAACAAAATAGTTATACATTTTTTTTAGATAAAAATTTTTGAATTATTTTTTGTAGTGTCCCTTAATTTTAGTAAAATGATTTAAATATAGACGACTTATGACAAATAAGACTTTTTTATTTTGCTCTTATTTTTATTTATTTTTACTCTAATTTTGATTCAAACATAAGTCTAAGGATATTTGTAGTAGAATTGAGAGTTTTATTTTTCTCAAATTTATGTTACTCAAAGTAGCTCAAAATTTGCTGTAAAATTTGGATATAATGTACTTATTCTTAATTATCTAGCCAAAAACTCATTTGATAAATCAAACAACTATTATGTAGTAAGTTAATTTATCAAATTTCAAAACTTATCTTTTCATACCGTCTTTTAATCTAGCTTACCTTTAGTAAACCTATACGAATGAAAATCAATATCTTCAACCAAACCACTTTTGAGAGTCGCCACAACGGAAAAATTGACACTTCCATTGAACAGATGCTCAAAAAAGTAAATGCTTCTTCCATAGATCAGCTTATCTCTGAAACAATTCCTGCTGATATTCGTCTCAAAAAACCATTAAATTTGCCTGCTGCACTTACAGAAAGTGATTTTATTCATAGTCTTCAAAAAATTGCGTCTAAGAATAAAGTATTTCGTTCTTTTATCGGAATGGGGTATTATGAAACACTAGTACCCAATGTTATTTTAAGAAATGTATTTGAAAACCCAGCTTGGTATACTGCTTATACACCGTATCAAGCCGAAATTGCACAAGGACGTTTAGAAGCTCTTATCAATTTTCAAACGATGGTCATTGACCTGACAGGAATGGAAATTGCAAACGCCTCTCTTTTAGATGAAGCCACGGCAGCAGCCGAAGCCATGCGTCTTTTGGAAGCCACAAAAGCAAAATCTAAGAAAAATGCAATGAAGTTTTTTGCCTCTGACAGATGCCACCCTCAAACACTTTCTTTGTTAGAAGGACGTGCAGAACCTTTAGGCATTGAATTGGAAATTGGAGATATTACAAAATTGGATGTTACTGATGAAAACCTGTTTGGACTTTTACTTCAATATCCAAATACAGACGGTCATATTGAAAATATAAGTGCATTCATTGCTGCTGCAAAAGAAAATGAAGTTTCTGTTGTTGTTGCTACTGACCTTTTAGCTCTTACGATGCTCACACCTCCAGGCGAAATGGGTGCTGACGTAGTTGTGGGTTCGGCTCAACGGTTAGGCGTTCCGATGGGGTATGGTGGTCCTCATGCTGCCTTTTTTGCTATCAATGATAAAGATAAACGTTTTATGCCAGGTCGTGTCATTGGTCTCTCGAAAGATGCTCAAGGAAATCCTGCATACAGAATGGCTCTCCAAACTCGTGAACAACATATCAAAAGAGAAAAAGCAACTTCAAATATCTGTACAGCACAGGTTTTACTTTCTGTTATGGCGAGCATGTATGCCGTTTATCATGGTGCAGAAGGATTGAAAAATATTGCTTACAGAATACATGGTTTTACTAAAATTACTCATAAAATTCTAGAAAAATTAGGCTATGAAGTAATTTATAATCAATACTTTGATACCCTAAAAATCAACACCACTACCGAGCAAGCACACGCTATCAAAGAACTTGCAGAGAAACATAAAATCAATTTTCGTTATTTCGAAAATGGAAATATAGGTATTTCGTTTGGTGAGCGTGCAGAATACGAAGACCTCGAAACGCTATCAGCTATTTTTGCTAGAGCAGCAGACAAAGACTCTTTCAAAGAAGAAACAAAAGATTATATTAAGGAATACTCTCAAAATATAGAATTAAACTGGGAAGATGCCGTAGTCAGAAAATCTGATTTTATGACGCACCCTGTTTTCTCTTTGTACCACACCGAACACGAAATGTTGCGTTATATGAAACGTTTGGAAAACAAAGATTTATCTTTAGTTCATTCGATGATTGCGCTAGGGTCTTGTACCATGAAACTTAATGCGACATCAGAAATGATGCCTGTCACGTGGTCAGAATTTGGACAAATCCATCCATTCGCTCCTCTTAATCAAGCAGAAGGTTATAAAGAACTTACTGATAATTTACGCACTTGGTTGTGTGAAATTACAGGTTTTGATGATGTTTCTTTACAACCAAATTCAGGCGCACAAGGTGAATATGCAGGTCTGATGGCAATTCGTGGCTATCATGTAGCAAAAGGAGATACACATAGAACGATTGCAATTATTCCTTCTTCGGCTCACGGAACAAACCCAGCGAGTGCAGTTATGGCAGGAATGAAAGTAGTCATTACAAAATGTGATGAAAATGGAAATATTGATGTAGCAGATTTAAAAGAAAAAGTAGAAAAGCATAAAGAAAATTTATCGTGTTTGATGGTAACGTATCCTTCTACACACGGAGTTTTTGAAGAGGCAATTATCGAAATTTGTGATATTATTCATCAAAATGGTGGTCGTGTGTATATGGACGGCGCAAACATGAATGCACAAGTTGGTTTGACTTCTCCTGCGAATATTGGTGCAGATGTTTGTCATTTGAACTTACACAAAACATTTTGTATTCCTCACGGTGGTGGTGGCCCGGGTGTAGGTCCAATTGGTGTTGTAAAAGAGTTAGCTCCTTATTTGCCTTCTCACCCAGTTGTTGAGATTCGTGGAAAAATTGGAGAAAATGGTGCAAGTCATCCTATTTCGGCTGCTCCTTATGGAAGTGCTTCTATTTTGCTTATTTCGTATGCATATATCGCAATGATGGGAGGCGACGGACTTACAAGAGCAACAGAAAGAGCCATTTTGAATGCCAATTATATTAAATCTTTATTGGAAGAACATTATCCAATTTTGTATGTAGGTAAAAATGGTCGTTGCGCTCATGAGTTTATTTTGGATTGTAGAGAATTCAAAAAAACAGTCGGTATTGAAGTTGTCGATATTGCTAAACGTTTGATGGATTATGGTTTCCACGCTCCGACGGTTTCTTTCCCAGTTGCTGGAACGCTTATGATTGAACCAACAGAAAGCGAAACGAAAGAAGAACTAGACCGTTTTGCACAGGCTTTGATTCAGATTCGCAAAGAAATTCAAGAAATTGAAGATAGAGATTCTGATGCAAATGATAATGTACTCAAAAATGCGCCTCATACAGCAGGAAGACTTTTAGCAGACGAATGGAATTTCCCTTATTCTCGTCAGAAAGCAGTCTATCCATTAGAATGGGTAAAAGAACGCAAGTTTTGGGTTTCTGTTAGTCGCATAGATGATGCCTATGGCGATAGAAATCTAGTTTGTAGTTGTATTCCTGTTGAAGAATATGAAGAACGAGAATTGGCTGAAGTGAAGTAATTTGATTTCTGTTTTTCTTAATAAATATATAAACGCAATTTTTCAATTTATTTTGAGGAATTGCGTTTTTTTTATAAATCGTATGTATTCTTGTAGGGAAAACGGCTTGCCTTTTCCTAGCCTAGTCTTTTTTAATTCGAAATAAATACCAATATATACTGGAAAAGACGTGTCTTTTCCCTACAAATGAAAATTAATCAACATTATGAAAAAAGAAAAAACATCAAAACAAGGAACAGATTTTATTGAGCTTTGTGAGCTTACCGTAGG
>PFKD01000172.1 GCA_002784125.1 Flexibacter sp. CG_4_10_14_3_um_filter_32_15 | reverse complement strand
GCAAAGTTTAGTTATCTGACTAGATTTTGCTTTTTTTGATTAAATTCGTATTTTCTATCTTAATTTTTCAGTAATACTATTTTTTAAACTCTATTTTTTATCTGTTTATGAACGATAATCTTCAATTTACTAGACTTCCTTTTTCTGTCAAGACAGCATTTTATGTAGTTGCTTTTTTAGTACTTTTTGTTTTTTCTATTATAGAGGCTAAAGGACTTTTGATTCCTTTTACATATTCGGTCTTGATTTCATTTATTTTGTATCCGATGTGTCGTTTTTTTGAAAAAAAAGGTCTACCTCGTATGTTGAGTATTTTGATTTGCTTTTTGATTGTTGTGGCAGGACTTTTTGGGTTGTTTTATTTTTTCTCTACTCAAGTAGTCAGTATTGTAAGGGAGTTTGAAGATTTCAGAGGCAAATTATTAAATCTAGTTCATCAAGGAATTGAGCAGTACAACAAAATTGTTCCCAACTCAAAATTAGACGATGAGAGTTTGCTAAGTCAATCCAAAAAATGGTTCTCTAGCTCTGGAGGTTCTTTTCTTTTTGGTACGCTCAATCAAACCAGTAACTTTTTTTCAGGGCTAATAATTTTACCTATTTATGTTTTTTTATTGTTGCTTTACAGAACAGGCATACGAAAAGTAATGCTACGATTTGTAGAACAAGAATATCAACTTTCTTTTTCTCATCTTTTGCAAGATATTCAACAAGTCGGTCAAAAATACATTGGTGGATTGATAATCATTATTTTTATTATTGGTCTTTTGGATAGTATTGCCCTTTGGATTATTGGGGTTGATTCGCCTTTCTTTTTTGGTTTCTTGGCTGGTTGTTTGGCTGTTATTCCGTATATCGGAACAGGAATTGGTGCGCTTTTACCTGCTTTGTATGCCCTCATGAATCATAGCCCTGCAATGGCTCTTTATGTTTTGATTGCTTTTTGGGCTGTTCAGTTTTTAGAAGGAAATTTCCTTACTCCAAAAATCATTGGTGGAGAGGTAAGTCTGAATCCTTTGGCTGCAATTCTTTCTTTGGTGGCAGGTGGTTTTGTTTGGGGACTATCTGGAATGATTTTGTTTATTCCTTTGGCTGCCATTATGAAAATTGTTTGTCAGAATTATAAAGAATTAGAACCGATTGCAGGACTTATGGGTGATGAAATTACAGAAGGAAGCGAAATTACAACAGGAAATAATGAACCTAAACTACCTTTTTGGAAGAAATTATTCAAATAGATTTTTACTAAAATTTAATTTCACTTTCTATTTTATTAAGTTCTTCAATCTCTTTATCTCCTTCAAATTTTTTGAGATAGTCTTCGCCGTTGTTAGGCAAATCATTTGGATTATAACCCAAGAAATAGAACTTTTTATTAGCTAATTTTTGAGCTATACTACTCATTTTGTATGCTAGATATTCAGAATCACTCTCTTTTACAAGCTGTTTTAAAAACTGTTTTAAGTCTTCTTCAAAACTACGAACATAGTTTACGGTTGTGATATAATCTTGTTTCGTAATCTCTTTCATTGATTTGAGAGTAGGAAAAACTGTTTTGACATATTCTTCTGAAAAGAAAAGCTCTTGGTCAAGATTTTTAAACGTTACTTCTTTCATAGAATTTTTAGCTTCTTCAATGGTTTTAAAACCTTTGTTGGTAGGAGAAAAAACAGTTTTTATTCCTTTTACTTCCGTTGAACTAAAAAGAAAAGAGTTGTATTGAGTTTCGCCATTTTTTTGCCTAGACATAATTATAGAAATAGCACTCTGATTTTCTATATTTTTGATAAATTGTTTCTCTATTATTTTTATAGTATCGTCCACTTCCCATTTTCCTATTTTTTCAATTATTTCTTTTGGAGTATTTTCGTTTACTACCGTTTCTGAGTTATAAGGCATTATTTCCGTAATAAAAAATTTATCACTTATTCTGACTCTGCTGTCTGAATTTGGATTTCTAGGATACCAAATGCCTAAAATATCTTTTTCACTTGTATTTGTTTTTGAAGAATTACAAGAAGATAAATTGAATAAAATACTAATTGAAATAAATAAATAAATAAAATTTTTCATAGAAAATAATTTTTAACGAGTTTTTAATAAAATGACAATTAATACAATAATTTACAAAAAAATAGGAGTTTAAACTAAAAAACGCCTTTTTGTTTCAAAAAAGACGTTTCGTGTTTTCATTAATAATTAAAATCCTAATCTACATTATCGTGTAAAAAACGATTTCCTCCTAAAAGCTCATTGTCTTCATCTACTTTGTAACGAGAACTAGAAGATTCCGACGAGTGAGGCATCTCTTTGAGTTTTACGTTTCTACGAAGATAAGCAGGAACATCTCTACGTTCTTGTAATTCTTCATCACTCAAATCAGAAAGACTTTTTGTAGGAACAACTGGTTTTTGCTGTTCTACTCTTTTTTCTGCGACTTGATATTGAGTAACTGTATTTTGAGAAGAATAATTTCCATTATTCTGACTGTTTTGAGAAGAAGACGAATTTGCGTTTTGTTGATTCGTATTCTGTTGATTCTGAACATTTTGAGAATGTTGATTCATATAACCATAAGCACTTACGGCAGGTGTATTTTGTGGTGCTTGATTAGTTATTTTTTTTTTTGAATCTTCTTCATTAAAATAATCATCTTCCAAACTAAAGATTATTTTGTCTGTCTTTTTTGGTTCTGTATAAATAGGTTTTGTTTCTTCGACAGGTTGTTGTCTTTGAACTTGTGTTTCTACTCTGTTGGGTTGAGTACTTTCTTTATCTTCTTTATCTTCAAAAAAATCTTTTTTCTCGTAGTCTTTTACTTCAATTCTGTTTTTAATTCTTTTGTTGCTTGTAAGGTCATACACTTTACGTTCTGGTCTTTCTGGTGGCAAATCTTCTGAATGCTCAAAACCAGTTGCAATAATTGTAACGCTAATACTATCTCCAAGCGTTTCGTCGGTAGCTTGACCAAAGATAATCTCTGCATCATCGCCAGCTTGTTCTTGTACGTAATCTGTAACTTCTTCAAGCTCGTCCATTTGGAATTCTTCTTCATTTCCAATAACAATAGAAAGCAAGATATATTTTGCTCCAAAAATATTAGTGTTATTGAGAAGAGGAGAAGAAATAGCTCCTTCGGCTGCACGTCTTGCTCTGTTTTCGCCTTCAGCAGTAGATGAACCCATAACGGCTGCACCTGCCCCCTGCATAACAGTACGAACATCTTCAAAATCGACGTTGATTGTACCCGAAACTGTAATAATTTCAGCAATAGATTTTGCACCTTTCAAGAGAACGTTATCAGCTTGACGGAATGCCTCACGCATAGAAGCCTTTCCATATACATCTCTCAAACGGTCATTTAGGATTACCAAAACAGTATCACAATGCTCACGAAGTGCATTTACGCCTTCCTGCGCTCGTACTCTTTTTGGTCTTCCTTCGAAGCTAAATGGAGCAGTTACGATTCCGACGGTCAAAACTCCTAAACTTTGGGCAATCTCAGCAATTACGGGAGCTGCACCTGTACCTGTACCACCACCCATTCCAGCAGTAATAAAAAGCATTTTGGTATTATCGCCTAATATTGTCTTTATTTCGTCTTTGCTCTCAATGGCTGCACTTCTACCACGCTCAGGGTTTGCTCCTGCGCCTAATCCTTGTGTAAGTGTTTTTCCTATCTGTACTTTGTTTGGGACAGGACTCAAATCAAGAGCTTGTATATCTGTGTTGCAGATATAAAAATCTACTCCTTTTATTCCATGCAAATACATGTGTGCAACGGCGTTGCCACCACCACCACCAACACCAATTACTTTAATGATTGAAGGTTCTGTTCCGAAATTATAATTTGTAACGTCTGACATCATTGAATGATTATTTTGAATGCTCGTTTCAAGATTTTACTCTTATTTATAATTTATATTTTTTTATACTAATTATACTAAATTAATTTACTCTAAAAATGTGTAGTACTAAATGTGCTTACAATATAAATTAATTTGAGTAGATTTTAGAGTCTTTAATTTAAGAATTTAATTTTTTATTACCAACTACTAAAATTTTATTTTAATAGTTGTTGTTGTTCTTATTCTGATTGCTGATATTTTTTCGTGGCTTTCTTATCGTGGCTTTCTTATCGTGGCTTTCTTGTTTTTGGTTTTCTTGTTTTTGGCCTTACTTTGTTTAACTCATTTTTAATTAATGAGTTATTCACGTACAAAGAAACAAAAATAGTTTGATTAAGCTACGATAAGTTAAGCTAAATTATTTCAAATATGCAAAAAAAAATTAAAAAATCTATGAATTAATGTATTTAAATTTGAATTTTTGCTCTTTTATAAATTATCTGCCAAAATAAAAAATCCATTTCTCTAAAATAAATTAGTAAAATGGATTTTCAAAATGATTAAATTTCTTTTAGAAATTACATTGTAGATTATTTAAAATCTTCTTGAATAATATCAGCGTGATCTACCTTTTTACGGTCAGACATAGGAACGAAAGCTCTTTCGTTTTCTCCAATATAAATCTGACGAGGGCGACCGATAGGCTGCTTCATTTCTAACATTTCTTTCCATTGAGCAATCCAACCTGGCAAACGTCCCATAGCAAACATTACCGTAAACATATCTGTCGGTAAGTTCATGGCACGATAGATAATTCCAGAATAGAAATCTACGTTTGGATATAATTTTCTTTCGATAAAGAATTCGTCTTCTAATGCAATTTTCTCTAGTTTTTTAGCAATATCTAATAACGGATCTTCGATACCCATTTTAGATAAAATATCATCACATGCTTTTTTCAAGATTTTGGCTCTAGGGTCAAAGTTTTTATATACTCTGTGTCCGAATCCCATCAAACGCATTTCACGATTTTTTACTTTTTCCATAAATTCTTCAATCGTTGCGCCACTGCTATGAATAGCTTCTAGCATTTCGATAACTTCTTGATTTGCTCCACCGTGAAGAGAGCCACTCAAGGCATTTGTAGCAGAAGCAACAGAAGCGTAAATATTAGCTAATGAAGAACCTACAATACGAATTGTTGAAGTAGAACAGTTTTGCTCGTGATCAGCATGAAGAATCAAAATTTTATTCAATGCACTTACCATTATAGGGTCAGTTTCATATTCTTGTGTAGGCAAAGCAAACATCATTTTTAAGAAACGTGCACCATAATTCAAGCTATTGTCTGGGTAATTTACAGGGTGTCCCATTTCGTTTTTGTACGACCAAGCTGCAATAGTTGGAACTTTAGCAATCAAACGAACAATAGACATATATACTTCTTCTGGAGAACGATTAGATTTCATTGACTCAGGATAGAATGTACTCAAAACTGAAATAAGTGAAGACAAAACAACCATCGGATGCGAAGTAGTTGGGAAGCCATCAAATATCTTACGCATATCTTCGTGGATAAGTGTATGATTAGTAACATCGTTTTGAAACTTTGTCAGAGAGGCTTGGTCTGGTAGTTCTCCAAAAATAATAAGATAGGCGACCTCCAAAAAACTCGCTTTCTCTGCTAACTCTTCGATATTATAACCACGATAACGCAAAATTCCTTTTTCGCCATCTAGAAATGTAATTGCACTTGTTGTAGAACCTGTGTTTTTATAACCGGGGTCAAGTGTAACAAGTCCTGTTGCAGACCTTAATGTAGCGATATCTATACCTACTTCTCCTTCTGTTCCTTCAATAAGAGGAAATTCGTGTTCTTTGCCTTCGTAGTTAATCTTAATTGTCTTTCCGTTCTGTGACATACGTAATATAGGGTTTGTTCTAAGAGTTGTGTTCGTAAAAATATTCTTCCTTATCAAGGTTTCAAATTATTGTATAAAATGCCTTTAAAGTAAGATAAAAATAAGTTGTTTTAGTGTTTTGTGAATAAGTTCACAATTTAACCAAAAAAAAGGCACAAAAACAAGTTTGAAGTATCTTTGTAGCTAAAAATAAAAAATAAAATTAATAAAATAACTAGACAAGCAAAATTGAATTAGTAGAGGATAGACTGCCCTAACCCATTTTAGCTTTAAAATGTTTTTTCTGTCTTGTCCTGAAATAGCGTTACAGGTTTTTAGATAAATTTTATATGAATCAGACG